>CAMPIZ010000387.1 GCA_946886675.1 uncultured Flavobacterium sp. | reverse complement strand
ATTTAAGGTTCAACGCTAAAAAAGTTATATATGAAAACACATTTACGATTATTTTACTTAGTCTTACTATTGGGAGCCGCCTTACCCGGCTTTGCACAGATTAATTATTCGGAAGATTTTGAAGATTCTGATGGAAACTGGGATGGAGATTTTATTCAGGATTTTTTTTCATGTACAGGTGATTTTGCTTTAACAGGTAATTTTTATATTTATGATGGCGATGATGAGCCTACAACAGCAGAAGCCATTTCGCCATCAATCGGAAATTCGAATGGATTTGAGGTTACTTTAAGTTATAGTTATTCATTACTCGATTGGGATTTTTGGGAAGGAATGCCCAATTCGCCATCATGGGGTAGTTACACGCTTGAATATGGAGCATCAGCTACAGGTCCATGGACAGTAATTGAAACAGTATCACCTGCAAACCATGTAGTGTCGGATAATTGTGCAACCAGAACCGTAACATTTACACCCCCTGCCGGTGCGGTATATTTAAGATTTTTTGCCACTCCCGGCCCCGTACCAGGTCCGGATGAGTATATAGATGTATTACTTAACATCGATGATATTACTGCTGTTCAGGAATTGCCTGAGTGTACTGGTACACCGGCAGCCTCTGTAACAATAGCTTCAACAGCGTCGCTGTGTAATGATGGAAATGTTACATTGTCGCTTGCTCCTGCTTATAGTGCGGCAGGTTTAAGTTTTCAATGGCAGTCATCTACAGATGGTGAAACTTTTACTGATGTTGCTGCCGGAGGTGACCAAGCTACATTTACAACTACACAAGCAGAAACTACCTGGTACCAGGCTGTTATAACCTGTGATGCCAGTACAGAATCGGTTACCAGCACACCCATTCAGGTTATTTCAAATGGTCTCGAGTGCTTGTGTGAAGTGGAGTTTGACGGAGCTGTAGAGCCAATAACGCTGGTAAATTTTGCAGGTATCAATAATGTTACAGATGCAGAAGTAGATGCTACACCAGGTGTAGAAAATTTTACTGCATTAACACCTGGCGAAGTTGCAACGGGTGAAACCTATACTATTACACTGGAAGGTAATACTAATGGCGGTACATATGAGACGTATTTTACTGTATTTATTGACTTTAACCAAAATGGTGATCTTACAGATCCGGGAGAATCTTTTGAGGCGGGATTTGTATCAGGATCAACAGGTGAAGACGGAGAGCAGGCAATCACCTCTATAACCATTCCGGAAGACGCTTTGGAAGGTATAACTTATATGAGAGTTTTAAAATTATTTGATTCTTATACCGAGGACCCTTGTTCCAGCGCTGACGGTATTGGTTTTGGCCAGGCAGAAGATTACCTCCTTAATATAACAGCAGGTGGCTGTGCTACGCCTGCACCAACTGCGGAGCCGGATCAGTTTTTTTGTGGTGCGCCTACAATTGCCGATCTTGATGCGGAAGCAACAGGCACTATTGTATGGTACGAGGATGAAATAGGAGGAGAACCGCTTACAGAAGAAACACTTCTTATAGATGGTGAAACATACTATGCGGCTCAGATAGACGAATGTGAAAGTGAAGACCGTACAGAAGTTACAGTTGTTGTTCCTCTTGTTCTTGTAGATGAACTTGAAGATGTAACAACATGTGATTCTTTTGAACTTCCTGCACATGATTTTGGGGAATACTATACAGGTCCGGGTGCTACAGGAGAAATGCTTGAAACAGGTGATTTAATTACAGAAAGCATGACAGTTTATATTTACTCAGAATCGGGGACTACTCCAAACTGTACTGCAGAGACTTCTTTTGAAGTGACAATTATTATTGTAGGACAGCTTACAGGAGAGTTTACTCAAACTTTTGATGAGGGCGCTACTATTGCTGATCTTGTTGTAACCGGAGAAGACGATGCTGTTATAGAGTGGTTTGCGTCTGAAGAAGATGCTATTGCAGATGAAGGTGCATTAAGCGAAGATACAGTGCTTGAAGATGATACTTATTACTATGCTACTCAAACAGTTGGTGACTGCAGAAGTGTGCCAATTCAGGTTTTAGTAGACATTACATTAGGTGTAGATGACTTTAATTCAACTTCATTAACATATTACCCTAACCCTGTAAGAGATGTGTTTACTATTTCTTCAGGGGTTATAATTGATAATATTGAAGTATACAACATTGTTGGCCAGCAGGTATTTACCGCTAAAGCCGGTAAAGAAGAGGCAAACCTGAATCTTTCAGGGCTTTCTGCCGGGACTTATATGGTAAAAATTATGTCTGGTGAGTCTGTTAAGACAATTAAGATTGTGAAAGAATAATAATAAATTGATGATAGTTAAAAAGGGACGCAATTGCGTCCCTTTTTTTATTTCCTGATGAATTTTAAAGTCTGTGTTTTTCCGGAGCAACTTATTTTAATAATATAGACTCCCTGACTTAATCCAGAGGTGTTAACAAGTGTTTCCTGTTGGTAACTTTCTCCTGAAATTACAAGCTGTCCAATGGTATTATATATTTTG
>CAMPIZ010000386.1 GCA_946886675.1 uncultured Flavobacterium sp. | reverse complement strand
ACTTTTTATTTTAAGATTACACACCATAGTTATAACTCAAATTAAACCTATTTAATTTAACTTAACATTGATTCATGTTTGACATTTCCGAATTAAAAGAAATGAAGCTTCCGGAGCTTCAGGAAATTGCTAAAAAAGCTAAAATCAGTAAATACAGAGGCTTAAAAAAAGACGAGCTTGTTTACCAGATTTTAGACCACCAGGCAGCCAATCCCGCACAAATTAATAACTTGTTTGATGAGACTGCACCGGCAAAAGAAACCTCTGGTCAATCTGTTGAAAAGCCAAAAAGGGCAAGAATAGCTACAGATAAGACAGTAAAAGAAAAAAACCAGACCCAGGTTCAGGCAAAAACCGAAACAAAGCAGGAAAGTAAACCAGCCGGGAAAGTTTCTCCAGTAAACGAGGGGGCAAAAGAAGCAGGCAAGGAAAAAAACTTTTCTAAAAAGAAAGAAGATTTTCAAAGACAAACGCCTGCTAAGCCGCAGCCTAAAGAACAGGAAGTAATAAATAAAGAAGCGGTTGCTTCAGAAAAAGATATACCTCAAAAAGAGGAAAACAAAAAATCTGCTAGTCCTAATCAGGAAAACAGACATCAAAAACAGCAGGAAAGTAAATCTTCAAAACCTCATATAAGTGAAGAAGAACGCATTGCTCAGATAGAAAGAGCAAATGCTAATAATCCTAACCACCCCAGCTACAAGAAGAAACAAAATTTCAGAGAACCTGACTATGAGTGCGACGGAATTATAGAAAGTGAAGGAGTACTGGAAATGATGCCTGACGGTTATGGTTTCCTTCGTTCTTCTGATTATAATTACCTTGCTTCTCCTGATGATATTTATCTTTCCAACTCCCAAATAAGATTGTTTGGATTAAAGACAGGTGATACTGTTAAGGGAGTTGTACGCCCGCCAAAAGAAGGCGAAAAGTATTTTCCGCTTGTAAGAGTGTTAAAAATTAATGGACACGATCCGCAGGTAGTAAGGGACAGGGTATCTTTTGAGCACCTTACGCCGCTTTTTCCTGAAGAAAAATTTAATTTAGCTAACAAGCAAAGCACAATATCTACCAGAATTATAGACCTGTTTTCGCCAATTGGTAAAGGACAGCGTGGTATGATTGTGGCACAGCCTAAAACAGGTAAAACAATGTTGCTTAAGGATATTGCCAATTCTATAGCGGCTAACCATCCTGAAGTATACCTAATAGTGCTTCTTATTGACGAAAGGCCTGAAGAGGTTACCGATATGCAGCGAAGCGTGAGAGGTGAGGTTATAGCTTCTACTTTTGATGAGCCTGCAGAACGCCATGTAAAAGTCGCAAATATTGTACTGGAAAAAGCTAAACGCCTTGTAGAATGCGGACACGATGTTGTAATCCTGTTGGATTCCATAACCCGTTTAGCAAGGGCCTATAATACTGTACAGCCTGCTTCTGGTAAAGTATTAAGCGGAGGTGTAGATGCTAATGCACTTCAAAAGCCAAAACGCTTTTTTGGCGCGGCACGTAATATAGAGGGAGGCGGCTCACTAAGTATCATAGCTACAGCCCTAACCGATACTGGTTCTAAAATGGACGAAGTTATTTTTGAAGAATTTAAAGGTACGGGTAACATGGAGCTTCAGCTTGACCGTAAAATTGCAAACAGACGAATTTTCCCTGCTATCGATCTTACTTCATCAAGTACAAGGAGGGATGACCTTCTTCTTGACGAAAAAACTATACAACGCATGTGGATAATGAGAAAATATCTTGCAGATATGAATCCTGTAGAAGCGATGGATTTTATAAATGACCGCTTTAAGAAGACCAGGAATAACGAAGAGTTTCTACTTTCCATGAATGACTAAAAAAAAGGCCCTGCAAAATGCAGGGCCTTTTTAATTGCTATTTTCTAAATTTGCTTATCAGCCAGATTATAAGTACAATTACGGCAACTACCAGAAATATACCTACGCCAACACCTGCCTCAAATATATCGCCTGCCAGTTCGCATCCGGTAAGTGTGGTAAGCATTAAAGCTATAAGCCCAAGTTTTATTACTCTCTTCTCCATAATTTTTTGTTTTGGTTATCGATAATAAAGATAATATACAAAAAACAGGTTTTAGTTAAATTTAATTTAATCTTGCCGCTGTAGAAAATCTAAATCGTTCAGGGTATTTTTTCTAATTTTATTTTTCGTTACTTTTACACACCAAACTTAACACAGCACTATGAGCCATAAAATATTGCTTACTTCAAAAGAAGTCAATATCATTCTTAATCGTTTGGCCTGCCAGTTAATTGAAAAACATTTAGATTTTTCGGACACTATACTTATTGGATTACAGCCAAGAGGCCGTTATCTGGCAGAACGTATAAAACAACTGCTGGAAAAAGAATATAATGTAAAGAATATACAATTAGGGTTTCTTGATATTACTTTTTTCAGGGATGATTTCAGAAGGTCAGAAAAGCCTTTGGAAGCAAACAAAACCCAGATAGACTTTTTAGTAGAGAACAAAA
>CAMPIZ010000385.1 GCA_946886675.1 uncultured Flavobacterium sp. | reverse complement strand
CTTATATATTTGGAAAAAATCTTAGTTAAATAAACCAAATCACAAAATGAAAAAAATTACCTTATTATTTGCATTACTATTTTCTGTAATTGCGGCTGCGCAGAATTATCCCGGAAAATCTCCCGAACTATTGCTAAACAAACAAGTAAAGGTGCTTGAAAAAAAAGAATCAAGCAGGGAGTACGGTTATGATAGCTTTTATAAAGACAAAAGCCTTAGTAAGAAATATGCCTGCTGTGAAAACTTTAACTCCAAATATGATAAGCTTGTAAACCGGACATTTACCGTAAAGGAAGTTAAGCCTTTTGGAAAATACAGCACTCTTATACTGGAAGATGGAAAAGAAACAATATACTTTAAGTATGACCCTAAATATGAGTTTATGTTTCCTTTTGAAGTAATTGGAGGGTTAAAGCTTCCTGCTGATTTTTACTGCGACAGAGTACGTAAAACAGAAAAGGATGGCAAAACTTTTTTTATTTCTGATATTGATGAAGGGATGAAATTTATAAAGATAATAGAAAGCAGGGGCGTTTTTCATTATGTAAGTATGAATATATCTTCAAATGAGAAAACAGGTACAGAGGAAGCTACTTTAACTTTAGAAAATGGTGCTGTTGTTAAATCGATAATGCCAACAATTAAATCGGAGACCAGAGAAGATATTGGAGCATATGTTCATAATGCTTTTTTTTCTTTAAGTGATGAGGATATTGAATTACTGAAGCAACACAAGATTACCGCAAAATCTATAGGTGATGTAAAAAGTGAAATTGAGCAGGGTGACTCCCACAAAGGGGTATTTAACTGCCTTACAGAATCAGGCAAAGAACTTGAAATGAAATCGAATTTTGATGCTGGCTCAGACTGCAATTACAAGTTTTCAAAAAGCTCAGATGATGTAAGGGAAGGCTGGGATGTTATATTGTCTGAAACAATAGATGGCATCACATTTATAAAATTTATAGAGAGAGATAGCGGAGTTGAAGAATATCAGGCTTATGTATTGGTACTATCTCCAGAAGAAAAGCGTGATAAGCTAAGCGGAATTTTACTGCTTACCGGAGATAAATCTATAGAAAAGCCAAATGCTGAAGTGACCTGCAAGACTCTTCCGCAAGGAAATGGTTATTTACTTTCAGTATATATGGAACTTACAAACGAGGATGTTGAATTGCTGAAAGAGCACAGTATTACTGATAAGATGGTTTATCTTGAAGATGAAAGAGTAGGACAGGGCGATAAACTAAAGCATATGTTTAACTGTTTATTAGAAGAAAGGTAAAAAGTAGTATACTTTAAATAAACCACATCACAAATGAAAAAATTTATTTTACTTTTCAGTATTTTATTATGCACAATATCTGTGCAGGCACAGCATCCGGGTAATTATGTACAGTTGCTTATGGGTAAAAATGTAACAATAATAGCAGATTCTCCTTTTGCACTTAAATATGGTTACAGGGGTTTTTCACTCGATGAAGCAGGCTCTCAAACTTATGGGAAGGTATATTCTGAACTTGCCGGAAAAAAATTTAAGGTTGTTGATATAAAGGCTAACGAAAGGTATCCTGATAATTACCTTATTAAATTAGAAGGAGACGGAAAATATATATATTACAAATATGAGAGTAAGCTTTCTAACCCTTATTTCTTTGATGTTGAAGGCAGTATTGAGCTTCCTGCCGAATATTATGCTGACAAGGTAACCAAAAAAGTTGGTGATGACGGTACCATTACTTACACCTCAAACAGGACAGGTGGGATGAGAGTAATTAAGACCATACATCCTGAAGTAGGTACAAGCTATGGTTTTAGCTGTTTTGTTTTTTCAGACAATCTATATGGATACGGTGATGATCTTTGGTTTTTTATTTCACTTGATAACAAAAAAATTATTTTGAAAGAAGATGCCAGTATTGAAGTAGATGTTATGAGCGGGCAGTTTAGATATAATCCTGTATTTATACTTAAGGATGAAGAGCTGGCACAGCTTAAAGAGCAAACCATAAGATTATATGGCGTGAATGAAGCTGTAGAAACATGTTCTGAAGGTGAAGCACTTAAAGGGCTTCTTAATTATATGGAAACGCTTAAATAGTTTTTCTATTAAAACAATACAACAGCGGGCAATAGCCCGCTGTTTTGCATTATGGGCTTTTCTAAAAGTTAGCGCCTTCACGTACCTGTACATAGCTGTTGCCCTGGGTAACTATATCCTCTACAGCTACCACCGGGGCGGGTATGCCTATAACGGCTTCGGCAGTAAGATTTGCCAGTTCCTGCATGTTTATAGGGATCCCAGGTGTTCCAGTATGGCGTCATATTCTAAGGTATCGGGGAGGGTGGTATAGCGTTTTAGGGTGATGTTTTTCATGAGGTAAATATAATGATTGAAAGATGAAAATGGTTTATGCATTTTTATATACAAGTATTATATTAAACTAATTAAAAAAAAATTATGAAAGCATCAGCATCACTTAAACTCACTTAAATATAATAAGCCACTTAA
>CAMPIZ010000384.1 GCA_946886675.1 uncultured Flavobacterium sp. | reverse complement strand
TCTTTTCATAATCCTTAATCAGTATTTTAAAATTATGGTTGTAAATAGTTATTAAATTTTTCCTGTGGTTATCTGCGTTTCCTGATGTCGTTTATATTTGTACTTTTGCCATATATATCTGTAAAAATGCATCATACATTTTATAAATACCAGGGAACGGGAAATGACTTTATAATGGTTGATAACCGCGATGAAATATTTCCCAAAAATGATACCAAACTCATTGAACGCTTATGCGACCGCAAATTTGGAATTGGTGCAGACGGCCTTATTCTATTAGAGAACGATAATCATACCGATTTTCGTATGGTATATTATAACTCTGACGGAAATGAAAGCTCTATGTGCGGTAACGGAGGGCGTTGTCTGGTAGCCTTTGCTAAAAAGCTGGGTATTGTTGAAAGCGAAGCAAATTTTATAGCTACAGACGGCCCACATTATGCCACAATAAATGATGAAGGTATTGTTTCGCTGCAGATGAAAGATGTAAATACAGTTTCCGTTTATGAAAATTATGTCTTTCTGGATACGGGTTCTCCGCACCATGTGGAACTGGTAGATGAACTCGATACTTTTGATGTAAAAGCAATAGGTGCTTCCATCCGTTACAGCGGATTGTATGGAGACAAGGGATCTAATGTAAACTTTGTGTATCCTGCCGGGACTGACAATTTTGCAGTCCGTACTTATGAAAGAGGTGTTGAAGATGAAACGCTTTCATGTGGTACAGGAGTAACTGCGGTAGCTATCGCCATGAAAGTGCTTGGAAAAACAAATGCAGATACGGTAGCGCTAAATACACCGGGAGGAAATCTTAAAGTCTCCTTTAAGCAAAAAGAAAAGCAGTTTAGCGATGTTTTCCTTACAGGCCCTGCAACATTTGTTTTTAAAGGAGAAATAGAATGGTAACGCTTCAGGGAGATAAGGTGTTTTTAAGAGCTCTCGAACCCGAAGACCTTGAATTTATATACCGTATTGAGAATAATGAGGAAATATGGGAGGTTAGCAATACGCAAACACCTTACAGCCGTTTTCTTATAAGGCAATATCTTGAAAATGCCCATCAGGATATATATGAAGCAAGGCAGCTAAGACTTGCCATTTGTGAAAAGGACAGCCATGCTGCTGTAGGCCTTATCGACCTGTTTGATTTTGACCCCCTGAACCAAAGAGCAGGTGTGGGGATAATTATAGACGATAAAAACAACAGGGGTAAAGGTGTGGGCAAAGAAGCTCTGGGGCTGCTCATTAATTATGCGTTCCAAAAACTTCAGCTGCACCAGCTCTATGCAAATATTGATATGGATAATATGCCAAGTATTTCACTTTTTACTAATTTTGGCTTCGAAAAAACAGGTGTAAAAAAAGACTGGAACAGATTGAATAACCGTTTTACGGATGAAGCTCTGTATCAGTTAATACATAACAAATTATAATAATCATACATTGAAACTAAGAAAGATTATCGGGATTTTTTCCCTGGTTGCCGTTACTGCTGCCAGTATTTACGGCTATATGATTTATAAAGATATATTTTCTGCAAATACGGCTTTTCCCGAAAGGCAGGTGGCAATATATATCCCTACGAATTCTACTTACCCAAAAGTAGAAGAAATTGTAAAGCCATATATAGAAGACATGGAACGCTTTAGGATGGTGGCGGAAAAAAAATCGTATGTAAGTAATGTCAGAGCGGGGAAGTTTATACTTAAAAATGGTATGAACAGTAACGATATAATAAATGCATTGCGTGTTCCTGTTACTATAAACCTTTCTTTTAATAATCAGGAAACGCTGGCTAAAACCATAGGCCGTATTGCTGAACAGATTGAACCGGACAGTACTTCATTATATACAGCTTTTACTGATCCGGTATTTATGAAGGATAACGGATTCAATGAAGATAATATACTTAGCATATTTATACCAAACACTTATGAGTTCTTTTGGAATACCAGTACAAATAAGGTTCGCGAAAAAATGGCTAAAGAGTACAGAAAGTTTTGGAATGATGAAAGAAAGGCCAAGGCAGACGCATTAGGGCTTACTCCCCTTGAAGTATCTTCCCTTGCGGCAATTGTGCACAAAGAAACAGTAAAAGCGGATGAAAGGCCAAGGGTTGCCGGGGTTTACTTAAACCGTATTAAAAAAGGCATGAAGCTGGAAGCGGATCCTACAGTTATTTATGCTATTAAAAAGCAGACGGGAGATTTTGACCAGGTAATAAAGCGCGTTTATTTTAAAGACCTTACCGTAGATTCGCCCTATAACACTTATATGTATGCAGGCCTGCCACCCGGCCCTATAGCAATGCCAGATATATCGGCTATAGATGCAGTACTTAATCCTGAGCAGCACAACTATATATATTTTTGTGCCAGCGTAACAAATATAGGATATCATGAGTTTGCGGTTACTGCTGCCCAGCATGAAAGGAACAGGCAAAAATATGTTGCCTGGGTAAATAAAATGGGTATTAAATAATTAAGTCGATTAGATAAAAATGTCCGAAAAATTGGTT
>CAMPIZ010000383.1 GCA_946886675.1 uncultured Flavobacterium sp. | reverse complement strand
TCCCCAGAAAACGGAAGCTTTACATGGAGTGCTCCCAGTAATATAGCCCTTGTACAGTACTGGGGAAAAAAAGAAAACCAGATTCCTGCAAACCCTTCGGTCAGCTTTACGCTTAGTAACTGCAAAACAGTGACCAGGCTGGATTTTAATAAAAAAGTAAATGATGGCAGCTTTTCGTTCGACCTGTTTTTTGAGGGGAAACCCAAAGAAGATTTTCGTCCTAAAATCGAAAAGTTCCTGCAGCGTACAGAAAAATACCTTCCTTTTTTAAAAGAGTATCATTTTTCTATAGATACCCATAATACATTTCCGCACAGTTCGGGCATAGCGTCTTCGGCTTCCGGCATGGCAGCGCTTGCGGTTAACTTTATGAGCATGGAAAGGCAGCTTAATCCGGATATGGATGATGCTTATTTTTACAGCAAGGCTTCCTTTCTTGCACGCCTGGGGTCAGGCAGCGCCTGCCGCAGTATAAAAGGCAGTGTAGTGGTGTGGGGTGAACATAATGATTTTTCGGAAAGCTCAAATCTGTACGGTGTTGGTTTTCCGTGTGTAATACATAAAAACTTTACAAATTACCAGGATACAATACTGCTGGTAGACAAAGGTGAAAAGCAGGTTTCCAGCACAGTAGGGCATGAGCTTATGCATGGCCATCCTTATGCACAGCAGCGATTTGCCCAAGCACATGATAACCTGTCTAATTTAAAAGAGATACTTGTAAACGGAGATATTGAGGGTTTTATAAAAATAGTGGAAAGTGAGGCTTTAACGCTACACAGTATGATGATGACATCAATGCCATATTTTATACTTATGAAGCCCAATACACTGGAAATTATAAACCGTATATGGAAGTTTAGGAAAGAAACAGGTATACCTGTATGCTTTACACTGGATGCAGGCGCTAATGTGCATGTACTCTATCCTGAAAATGACAAGGTAAAAGTTTTGGAATTTATTAAGAATGAATTAGTTGCCTATTGTCAAAACAGTCAGTACATTTGCGACGAAATTGGTAATGGTGCGAATCAGGTGTCAAACTAAAATATATTTAGTATATCTTCCGTTTTTTAATTACCTTTAATAAAAATATATCCTCGATGAAAGGACCATTATTTTATTCTAAAATACTTCTTTTTGGAGAACATGGTATCAATAAAGGCTCCAAAGGCCTTGCTATTCCTTATAATTTTTATAACGGAGGTTTAAGGATGGATGATACCGAAACCGAACTGGCAATAAAATCGAATGAAAAACTAAAAGGCTTTGTTGCTTATCTGGAAAAGATGCAGAAGGAGCAGCCTGAACTGGTAACGTTTGATCTTGAAAGCCTTAAAAAGAATGTTGCGGCCGGGATGTATTTTGATTCCAGTATTCCTCAGGGGTATGGTATTGGCAGCAGCGGCGCCTTGGTAGCAGCTGTGTATGACCAGTATGCTAATAACAAAATTACTGTATTGGAAAATCTTACCCGTGAAAAGCTTATGCAGCTTAAAAAGATTTTCAGCACCATGGAATCTTATTTCCACGGTACCAGCTCAGGGCTTGATCCGCTTAACAGCTACCTTAGCCTTCCTATACTTATCAATTCTCATGATAATGTAGAGGCAACCGGTATACCTATGCAAAACCTTGAAGGTAAAGGAGCGGTATTTTTATTGGATTCCGGTATAGTTAAGGAAACCGCACCTATGGTACAGATATTTATGGAAAGCCTTAAGGATAAAGGTTTCCGCAACATGATAAAAACACAGTTCCTTAAATATACAGATGCCTGTATTGATAATTTCCTGCACGGAGATGTAAAATCACTTATTAATAACACCAAAGAGCTTTCTAAAGTGGTGTTCAATAACTTTAAGCCCATGATTCCGGAAGGTTTTCATGAACTATGGCAAAAAGGTATTGAAACAAACGATTACTATTTAAAACTGTGCGGATCTGGCGGCGGAGGCTATATACTTGGTTTTACAGAAAATATCGAAAAGGCAAAGCAATCACTTAAAGGCCATAAGCTTGAAGTAGTTTACCAGTTTTAATAATGCACGAACCGGTATCTATACTCAGTATTGTTTTTAAATCCATATTTATTGGTTTTGGATTTACTGTTCCTTTGGTCAGCCTTATAAAAACATCAAACTTAAAAGCTGTTGAATTTAAACAGCTTTTTATTTTATGTGCTGTACAGGCGCTTCGATTAGCCGGTATATGCTACTTTATGCTTATGGCATATAATAGATATTTGCAGTACAAGGCAATGTCCGGCATAAGTAATGAAACGGTTTCTTTCACTTTTCCTGCCGAATATTGGCTATATTACTTCTATTCACCGTTGTTGTACCTGGTTATAAGCCAGTTGTTCTGGATAAAAAAGCTTTATCACAGGAAGATGCCCCTAATAGTATTAAGCCTGTTATTACTTCTTTTACCATCACAAATTTTGATTACTTATGTAACTGCTGTTAAAAGAGATTATGTTCCTTCTTCCTCTACAATACTTTCAGGGACCTCAATACTTGAG
>CAMPIZ010000382.1 GCA_946886675.1 uncultured Flavobacterium sp. | reverse complement strand
GTAATCAATTATATCGGTACAGCTATAGGTATTGTGTCTTCTATCCTTATTTATCCGCAAAATAAAGAGCTCTATGGTATTGTAGGTTATATAGACAGTATTTCGCAGTTGCTGTTTCCTATTATGGTGCTTGGTGCTTCTCATGCACTTATTAAATTTTATCCTGCTCTTGATGACGATAAAAAGAAACAACTCTTTAATTACAGTATTGCTTCTATAGGTGTTCTTAGCCTACTTGTTTTTGCAGGTATATGGTTATACAAGAGTATGAGTCAGGATGAAAATTCTTATCTGCTTTACTTTGCATTCCCTATAGCCGTGTCTCTCGCTTTTATTGAACTGTTTAGAAAACAGGCACAGGACCTCCAAAAGCTTGCAGTGCCAACATTGTATGAAAAAATAATACCAAAGCTTGTACTGCCTTTACTGTTCTTGCTTTTTTTGGAACATGTTCTTGGGCTTTTTCAATCGCTTGTTTTCTATGCAGCCTGCTACGGACTGATATTTATACTAACCGGAGTATATGTTTATAAACATTACAGGCCTGGTTTTAATTATAAATTCAAAACCTTATTTGGGACTATATCCCGAAAGGATTATTTTAGGTACAGTTTATATGCTTTTGCAGGTAGCCTGGGGTCATTGTTGGCTTTCCGAATAGACAGTATTGTTATATTTAACCTGATATCTGAAGAAGCTAACGGTACTTTTAAGATAGGTTCTAATCTGGCCTCTACTTTACAGATACCCGCTGTAGGGCTTTTTGCCTTGTATGCGCCAATAGTGTCCGGATACCTGAAGAATGATGATTTTACCGAGCTGCAAAATAAATATAAAGAAGTTGCAAAGCTGCTATTCTTTATTGGAGCGGTTTTATATAGCTGTATTTTTTTAGGAATAGAAGATTTGTTTAGACTGCTGCCTACTTATGATAAGCTTAAAGACAGTATTCCCGTAATTCTTATATTAGGTTTTAGTGTATTGGTAAATATGGCTACGGGCTTTAATTCTGAAATTATAACGTATTCAAAATATTTCAGGTTTAATCTTATTACTATAGTGCTGCTCATAATACTTAATATATCACTTAACCTTTACTTTGTATCTATCGGCTGGGGCATTGTTGGCGTTGCCCTTGCTTCGTTTATTAGTATGACCTTGTTTAATTTATCCAAACTCATATTTATTTATAAGAAATTCGGACTGCTGCCTTTTGACAGGAAGTTCTTTTTAATGGCAGTTACTTTTGCAGCTTCTCTTGTAATTATCTATATACTTCCGGATACAAATTCTAATTTAGTTAATCTGATATATAAAGCCGGGTTATCCCTTTGCATTAATGTATTTGTTGTATATAAACTAAAGTTGGTTTACCAGGTGAATTTTTGGGTTGACAGGGTAATAAAATAAAAGGATGGCTTCTTAAAAACCATCCTTTTCAAATTTGTTAGTATAAATTATATTTTATAAACAACAGCATTAATGTTCATTCCTGCACCTACAGAAGCAAAAATTACAATGTCTCCTTTATTTAGCTCCTGATTTTCAATTTGACCTTTTATAAGCAGGTCATAAAGCGTAGGTATTGTAGCTACACTGCTATTGCCAAGCTTATGAATGCTCATAGGCATAACGCCTTCAGGAGGTGTTTTGTCATAAAGTTTAAAGAAGCGGTGTATTATTGCCTCATCCATCTTTTCGTTAGCCTGATGTATAAGAACTTTTTTTACGTTTTCTATAGTAATACCGCTTTTATCCAGGCACTCTTTCATGGCAACCGGCACATGGTTTAAAGCAAATTCATATATTTTACGGCCGTACATTTTTATATAACGTACATCAGGATCATGTGTAACATTATAAGAATTGCCAAAGAAAAGAAAATAAGCTTCTTCGTGTGTAAATGATGCTGTTTCGTGGGCAAGTATGCCGCCCTCCTCATCTGTAGCCTCTATAATACTGGCTCCTGCGCCATCGCTATAAATCATACTGTCCCTGTCGTGTGGATCTACGACGCGGGAAAGTGTTTCTGCGCCAATAACAAGGCATCGTTTTGCCATTCCGGCTTTTATAAAGGCCTGTGCCTGAATTACGCCTTCTACCCAGCCAGGGCAGCCAAACAATATGTCATAAGCGACACATTTAGCGTTTTTTATCTGTAAGCTATGTTTAACCCTTGAGGCTAAACTGGGAACAAGGTCTGCTTGAATTGCACCATGCTTTACATTGCCAAAATTATGTGCGAAAATTATATAATCAAGAGTTTCGGGGTCAATTCCGGCATCCTCTATTGCTCTTTGTGAAGCATAAAAAGCAATGTCTGAAGTTAGTAAATTATCGTCTACATAACGTCTCTCTTCAATCCCGGTAATCTGCTTAAACTTTTCAGCAACCTCTTCGTTAGAATAAGGCAAAGGAGAACCACTCTCACCTAAAAAATTGTGTTGGGCAAATTCCAGATTCGTAACTGTTCTGGAAGGAATATAGCTTCCTGATCCTGTTATTTTGATATTCATGTTTGTTATGTTTACAGC
>CAMPIZ010000381.1 GCA_946886675.1 uncultured Flavobacterium sp. | reverse complement strand
GTTATTATTTCATTAAATGTGCCAACTATTATGCCAGTTATTTGTAATTTTCAGCATTATTAGAATAATATATGAATAAAAAGAGACACGGGAAACCGTCACCAAAAAAGGAAAAGGACTTTTCCAGGAAAATATTTAAAATACTCTCTAAAGATCCAAATAAGTCGTTTAACTACAAACAGATAGCTGCAGCACTGGAACTAGATGATACCAAGAGCAGGAATGAGATCATTAAAGAGCTGAAATATCTTGCCTCAAAAGAAAAAATTGAAGAGACAGACAGGGGTAAGTACAGGGTAATTTCTAAAGCAGATTACCTTGAAGGTCTTATAGACATGACCAGCAGAAAAACAGCTTATTTTGTTTCTCCAGATATAGAAGATGATATTTTTATACCTACCAATAACCTTAACAAAGCACTTGACGGTGATAAGGTTAAAGTATATATATACAACAGGAGGAGAGGAAGAAGGCCCGAAGGAGAAGTGGTTGAAATAATTGAAAGGTCTAAAACCGAATTTGTAGGGGTTATAGATATTCAAAAGAATTTTGCTTTTGTAAGTACAGCGAATCCAAAAATGTATACCGATATTTTTGTTCCTAAAAATAAATTGGGCAATGCTGAAAACGGAGATGTTGTACTTGTAAAAATAGAAGACTGGCCTGCAAAGGCAGACAGCCCTTTTGGAGAGGTTTTAAGAGTACTTGGACGCCCTGGTGAGCATAATACCGAGATACATGCCATTTTAGCCGAATACGGGCTTCCTTATGATTTTCCGATAGATGTTGAGGCTTATGCACAAAAGATAGATACTTCTATACAGGAAGATGAGATTGCCAGGAGAAGGGATATGCGAAATGTGCTTACTTTTACCATAGACCCAAAAGATGCTAAGGATTTTGATGATGCCTTATCTTTCCAAAAGCTTGAAAATGGTAATTATGAAATAGGTATTCATATTGCCGATGTTTCACATTACCTGCAGGAAGGAACCATCCTGGATGAAGAAGCTTACAACAGGGCAACTTCTGTTTACCTGGTAGACAGGGTAGTACCTATGCTTCCTGAAGTTCTTTCAAACTTTGCATGTTCATTAAGGCCTCATGAAGAGAAATATACTTTTTCAGCAATATTTGAAATAAGCGAAAGGGCAGAGGTAGTAAACCAATGGTTTGGCCGTACAGTAATATATTCTGACCAAAGGTTTGCTTATGAAGAGGCACAGCATATTATTGAAACCAAAGGTGACACTATACCGGAAGATATTTCGCTAACAGGGCAGGAGTATAAGGTAAGTAAAGAGATACAGCAAGCTACTTTAAAAATGGATCAGCTGGCAAAAATACTGCGTTCAAAACGTATGCAGCATGGCGCTATTTCATTTGATAAGGTAGAGGTAAAATTCCACCTTAATGAAAATGCGGAACCTACGGGTGTTTATTTTAAAATTGCCAAAGATGCCAATCATCTTATTGAAGAATTCATGCTGTTGGCAAACAGAAAAGTAGCGGAGTTTATAGGGAAACAAAAACCTAAAAAGACATTTGTATACCGTATTCACGATGAGCCGGATGAAGACAAGCTTATTAACCTGCAAACAGTAATTTCTAAATTTGGTTACAACATCAATTTCAGGTCTAAGGATACTATTTCAAAATCGCTGAATAATCTGTTAGCAGAGGTACAGGGTAGAAAAGAGCAAAACCTTGTAGATACATTAGCTATAAGAACAATGAGTAAAGCAAAATATTCTACTGAGAATATAGGCCATTACGGACTTGCTTTTGATTACTATTCGCATTTTACTTCTCCTATACGAAGATATCCTGATGTTATGGCACACAGATTGTTACAGCATTATCTGGATGGAGGAAAATCTGTTGATGAAGATGCGTATGAAGATAAATGCAACCATTCATCAAATATGGAAAACCTTGCTGCCAATGCAGAGCGTGACAGTATAAAATACATGCAGGTTAAGTACATGCTGGATCATAAGGATGAGGAATTTTTAGGAGTAATATCCGGTGTTACGGAATGGGGTATATATGTGGAAATAATTTCCAATAAATGCGAAGGTATGTGCCGTATACGCGAAATTAAAGATGATTATTACACCTTTGATGAAAAGCAATATGCATTGGTAGGAGAGGTGTCTAAAAATATATTACAGCTGGGAGATGAAGTATATGTAAAGGTTAAAAATGCCGATTTGGTTAAAAAGCAGCTTGATTTTCAGTTTCTTGGCAAGAAAGAGTAATCAATCAAAATCAATAAATAAAATGAAAAAATTTGTTGCACTTATGCTTTTGTTATCTACTGGCATGTATGCTCAGATAACAAAAAACCTTGGCGATTTTTCTAATGTCAGGGTATTTGACCAGTTAACGGTATTGCTGGTTAAAGCAAACGAGAATAAGATTGTAATTTCCGGCTACGATTCAGAAGATGTGGAAATTGTAAACAAAGGAAACGATTTAAAAATCAGGATGAAATTTACCAAGATGCTTCAGGGTGATGATATATCGATTACTTTATATTATAAAAATAT
>CAMPIZ010000380.1 GCA_946886675.1 uncultured Flavobacterium sp. | reverse complement strand
GTATAAATAAAGGGTCTTTCATTTTTTAAAACTTTTGCACTTTAATATAAAACTCTTTTGTTCGCGGTTCTATATTGCTAACAGAAGTAGCATCAGTTTTTAGTTTTTGCCATTTATCTGTAGCATTAAGGCGTATTTCTTTCCCGTTTATATCGATATCTACAGGCATGGCAAAATCAGGTTCTTCAGCCTCCCAACGGTATTCAAGCTCATCATTGTTAAGTTTCAGCTGGAGCTTTGGTATGGTAATATAGCGTAGGTATTGGTTAAAAACCGGGCTAAGGTTTATACCACTCTCACTGCTAAAAAAATCTACAACAGTGTGCCCGTCTATAATTTGTTTTTTATAAGTTTCCGAATATTTTCGCAGCATTGTCCACCACTTGTCGTCATCGTTTACAATATGCCTTATGGTGTTAAGCATTAGCGCACCTTTAAAATACATATCGCCCGACCCTTCTTTGTTAACACCAAAAATGCCTATAACGGGTTTA
Source organism: uncultured Flavobacterium sp. (assembly GCA_946886675.1). The sequence goes on along the minus strand of CAMPIZ010000380.1, from coordinate 2,068 downwards.
TCGTTTGTTACTGCCATACGCTGGCCGTTTACATATTTCATGGCTTTTTCATAACCAAAACGGCACTCTACATATACCGTTTCACTATAGGTGGTAAAGCTTTCGTGTATCCACATATCAGCAATATCCTTAGAAGTAATGCTGTTGCCAAACCACTCATGGCCTGTTTCGTGTATAACTATATAATCAAACATAAGCCCTACACCACTAAAGGAAAGATCCATGCCGCGATAGCCTTTTTTATATCCGTTTCCGTAAGCTACCGCGCTTTGATGTTCCATGCCCAAATAAGGTGTTTCTACTAATTTGTAACCATCTTCCCAAAACGGATATCTGCCAAATTTTTTCTGAAAACAGTCCATCATAGGCTTTACTTCCTCAAACTGTTGCTTTGCCTTATCAACATTATATTTTAGTACATAGTAATCAAGATCCAGCCCGTTGTGGGAATCGTGAATGTGTGCATAATCGGCTATGTTTACGGTAATGTCGTAATTGTTTATGGGGTTGGTTACTTCCCAGTCCCAGCGGGTATAACCGTTTTTTAAGTCTTCACTGCCGGTAAGCCGCCCGTTAGACACATTCATAAGCCCGTTTGGCACAGCTACTTTTATAGAAGCGCCCCTGTCAGGTTCGTCGGTTTGGTGGTCTTTTACGGGATACCACAGGCTTGCTCCCGTACCTTGTACTGCAACACCCACCCAGGGTTTATCGTTTTTATCTTTTGTAAAAACAAAACCACCATCCCACGGAGCATTTTTTGCCACTTTTGGATTGCCTGAGTAATTGAAACGGATTTTCTGCTCACTGTCTTTTTTAAGCTGCTTAGGAAAGGTTATAAAAACTGCATCGTTATCACGCCTATACTCCAGCTCCTTACCGTTTAATGTTATGCCTTCGATCTTCATGTTCTCAAACAGGTCGAGCTGAATTTTTTGAGTGTTCTCCGTTACCTTAAATGTAATATCATTATAACCTTTAATATGCCTTTTTTCAGGGTCTATGGTTATATTTAAGTCATACCGCTGTACATCAAAACTGTTTCGCTCGTGGCGAAGGCCACCATGCAGACTGTCACGCCTTGTAAAGTTTTGAGCGCTAAGAGAGGTAACACCTGCTAAAAAAAAGGAAAGCAATAAGGCTTTTTTCATAACAAACAGTTTTATACTATTAGTCATGAAATGTAAGCAATTGTTACTATATAAAGAAAAAAGCCTGGTTATTTGTACCAGGCTTCTTCAATTATATGCGCAAAAGTTTGCGAGTTTACCACACAGGCTGCTGAATTAAGAAACTCAAGATCAAGTTTCAGCCTGAGTGTTTCCAGCTCCTTTTTGTTTACTTTTTTAAAGTTAGTAATCAAAAACTCAGTGATGGCATCATACAATACCATGCTGAGGTCGATATTAATGTTATCGGCTTTGTGTATTTTTTCTCCAAGTGCAATAAGGACAGGATATATACGCGCATTATCGTTTTTAGAAATGTAGGGCGGGAGGGATGTTATGTACACGCCATGTTCCGTAAGGGTAATGCTTACCTGTACAATGGTTGTAAGGTTTGAATTTACCGCGATTCCTTTACGGGTTAGCAGTTCGCTGATAAAAAAATTCTCCATGTAAGGGATAATTTTATCAATCAAAACCGCCTTTCTAAGTTCGTCATCACAACTTACTTCAATAAGCAGCTTTTTCATAATAAGTGGGATTTTGGTTGGTTCAGGTATATACGTAATGTATTATAAAATGGTTTTAAAAAAACGTATGCTTATTTTAAAACCGCAGTAATAATGGCTATTTCACGCTCTATTTGTTCGCCATTATTACTTAAAACCAACTCTGTATCCTCATAAATATTATTTATTTCAAAGCCTGCCTTTTGTAGTATACGTGTTATTTCACCGGGTTCATACATGGTGAATCCATACTTTGCAAACGGAATTTTTACCATTGTGCTTTTTGGGATAAACCCTATTGAAAATATCCCACTCGGTTTTAAAACACGTGCAATTTCGTTAGTATAATCCTGAGGATATTACCAAACATATATTGTATTGGTTGTCAAAGAT
>CAMPIZ010000379.1 GCA_946886675.1 uncultured Flavobacterium sp. | reverse complement strand
GTGTTTGGGACCCCAAAAATCAACCAGCCACAGGTAGGTATCCTGGCGCTGGGCGCTATAAGGAAGGTTCCTGCAGTTATTGAAACTCCGGAAGGTGATTTTATTGGCATACGTCAAAAAATGTTCTTATCGCACAGCTACGACCACCGTGTGGTAGATGGCGCGCTTGGAGGATCGTTTGTAAAGCGTGTTGCTGAATATCTTGAAGCATTTGATGCAAACAGGGATTTTTAATCTCTTTTAAATAATTTGAAAAGCGGCTTTAAAGCCGCTTTTTTGTTGAACCAAGTATCAAATTTCTTTATCACAGCAATTTGTATAATAGGTTCCTATTTAAACTAACGCAAAACTATTTTCTTGGTTTGTAATATAAACTTGTTACTCCTGATTTTGAACTTCTGGCTTCTATTAGCTCAAGATTTACACGATGCTTAATGTTTTGAAATAAAGGCTTACCACCACCTAAAACTACCGGATGCAGGGCGAGTCTGTATTCGTCTATAAGATTGTTATTGACAAAATCAGTAATAAGTGACGCGCCTCCAAAAAGCCAGATGTCTTTACCCGGCAGTGATTTAATACGGTTTACTTCTTCATTAATATTGCCTTTTATTATTGTATGGCCATTAGCATCATTCATAGTGGAGGAAAAAATGTATTTCTTCATCCTATTTATTTTTTCGTAAAAGCTTTTAAAGGCTCCATTTTCTTCAGGAATATAATTGCCGTACAGTTCATAGCTTTTTCTGCCATAAAAAACGGCATCAATTTCATTAGGAAATGTGTCAAGAAAACTTTTATCGCCGGCTCCAATATCGTTTTCCATAATGCACCAGTCTACTTCTCCGTTTGGCCCTTCAATATAACCGTCAAGAGTTACGGCCAGATCTAAAATAACTTTTCTCATAATTGCTGATAATTGATTTGATTGATGATTGAACTTTTCAGGTTAACTCTTCGCAGAAAAAACCATTTGCCTTAAATAAGCCTATAACTTTTGAGGCTATTTTTTCATTACTCTCTACTCTAACTATCCTGTCACAATCGTCAGGGTCAAAATCTACCCGTAAAACCGAATCGATAGCCGAGAGGATACTGTTAGCAATTTTTATCTGTGCAGGTGTTTTTACAGATGTTTTAAATACATATACTTCTTTCATAACAATAGCTTTATTCTTTTAATAAGGATAGTAAGGTAAGATGTTTAGAAAGCAGATGTAATATTATGCCAGAGTGCATAAGCCTTGCGGTAGCTGCTTTGCCACACAAATTTATTGTACAGTTATTTATATAGATAATAAAGGCGTTGACATGGATGTTGACAAGTTTTTAATTTATTAAAAACCAGCATTGATTAATGCTGATAAGCCCAAATCCCTATCTTTGTACTGTAAACCGGTTACATGAAAATTATAAGGGGCATATTATTTTTTTTAGTTATCCTTGTTTTGGGAAGCCTTACAGTTACCGATAAGAAACTTTCAGGTAACTTTCTTTATAGTGATGTTATTAAAGACAGCACAGGATGGGTCGAGATAAAGATGGATACCTTAGGTATGATAAATAAAATGGCATACGCAGATACTGCTAATTTTATGAAGCAGAAAATATATCCATGCGCCCGTTGTTTTTTAAGGCCCGAGGCAGCAGCTGCACTGGAAAAGGCAAATAAATTTGCTAAAGCCAGAAATCTAAAACTGGTTATATTTGACTGTTACCGTCCCTACGGCTTTCAGCAAAAAATGTATGAAATTGTCAGTAACTCAAAATATGTAGCGCCACCCGGTAAAGGTTCAAACCATAACAGAGGTGCGGCTGTAGATGTATCTCTTGCAGATACTGAAGGAAGCCTGCTTGATATGGGGAATGCTTTTGATGATTTTTCTGAGCTGTCACACTTTATCTCCCCTAATATTACTAAAAAAGCCCAGGCTAACAGAAAGTTATTGCGGGATATTATGGAGGAAGCAGGATTTATGGCTTATGATAACGAGTGGTGGCATTTCGATTATAAAAAGAAACAATATGAAACTTCCGATTTTAGATGGGAGTGTAATGAACAAACACAACAATAAATAAAATGGAACTTAAACTGCACAGGCCTATCTGTTTTTTTGACCTGGAGACTACGGGAACAGATATATGTAAAGACAGAATAGTTGAAATTGCAATTTTAAAAGTATATCCTAACGGAAACAAAGAAAGTAAAACCTGGCTGGTAAACCCTGAAATGCCTATACCGCCACAATCTACCACCTTTCATGGTATTGATGATGCCAAGGTAGCAAACGAACCTACTTTTAAGGAACTTTCCCATATTATATACAATATGATTAAGGATTCTGATCTTGCAGGATATAATTCCGACAGATTTGATATACCCTTGCTTGCAGAAGAATTGCTTAGGGCCGGGGTGGATTTTGATATGAAAAACCGGGTTACTGTTGATGTACAGACGATTTTTCATAAAAAAGAAGAACGCACCCTGAGCGCTGCATATAAATTTTATTGTGGGCAGATACTTGAAAACGCCCATCGTGCAGCTGCTGATACCAATGCCACTTAT
>CAMPIZ010000378.1 GCA_946886675.1 uncultured Flavobacterium sp. | reverse complement strand
CATTTACTGGTATGAGCACATATGATAAATTTCTGAAAAGCTACTCACAAGGATTTATGGGTTTTAACACCATTGCCATTTTAGCGCAAAGCTGCCTGGGCGGTATAGCAGCAATGTTTGTGCTGCAAAACGGAAACTCTCCCTTACAAATGGTTCAGTTGTTTTTAATAACTATTTTCTGCTCTGGTTTTAACGGAAGCGTACTGGCACAGCTAAAGCCTAAGTTTGTATTTAATTTTCTTATAGTAACTGTTTTTGTAAACCTTACCTTAGCGCTTTTAAATATATTCATACTCTAAACAAATCCATATATTTTAACCGACACAATGTTTGTTTAATCATGAAGGGCAGCTTAAAGCTGCCCTTTATTATATTATATTGCCCTGCATTCAGGTTCATGATGAACAGGAAAATTACATGATCTTGCTATAAAACACATCTCATTTGCTTTTTTGTGCAGTTCTACAGCCTTTTGCACCATACCCTGTTCTGCTACTGTTACAATAGGTTTAAGCGTAACTAAAGTAAACCTGCCTGAACCCTCGCCGGTCTCCTCCATAATTCCACTCGCCTCATCAGTATAATCCGTAACAATTATACCCGCTTCAGAACAAAGGTGAAGATACCACAGCATGTGGCAGGATGATAAAGATGCCACAAGCATTTCTTCCGGATTATACCTTGTTTTATCACCCCTGAAAGCAGGATCAGAGGATCCCTTTATTACAGGCTTCCCTTCTGTGCTAATGTCATAATCCCTTGAATAAGCGGTATAGTTTTTCGTACCACTGCCATTATTACCGGTCCATTTAAGTGTAGTTTTATAATAATGTGATTTCATATTAATATTGTTTTTCCAAAAGATGCAAATAGGGTTTCATACCATGATGCCTGAAAATCTGCTTTTCATCATCATTAGGATATAAATTATAATATTCGCTGTCCGGCAGTAAAATTATAGCTGTACCGGCACGCACATAATTCATCGACTCAACATATTCGGGCTTGGGGAACTCCGGAAGATTCTTATGAACCATCTTAAATAATACATCACCAAGAAAATAGGTATAATCCTTCTGTGCTTTCCCGGTTGAGTTGTTCAGTTTCCTGTATACATTTTTAAGGTACCACCTTAGATAAAAAGGCTTTACCCTCTTTAACGCTTTAGGGAGTCCCGGGAAAGGGTTAAGATCTGTAAAATCATTCGTTGTCTGTATAGAAAATGGCATTTCTGGAACCCAGTCTGCTGTATTTACAATATGAAATGCCCACCCTCCGCGTGTTATAAAATCATAATCGTAAGCATAATATAGATTCCCCACTTTTGGCGAAGCACTGCTGTAGGTTTTTATGGTGAGGTCTTTTGGCAAAAGACCTTCCACCATCTTGTGCCGTATGTAGGAAGTAAGCAAAAAAGCCAGTGCCCCTCCCTGACTGTGGCCTATTATATATAAATTTTTTAATTCACCCTGCTCTGCCAGTTTACTAAGCTTAGTCATTACATCAGGAGCAAGGTAAGCCATCCCTATTGTCCACCCTACATGTACGGCGGCTTTTGGGTCGTTTGCAAAATGATACTTAAAATTTATGCTGTCATTAAGCTGCAGGCTGCCTTTTGCAGGTATCATAGCGCAATAAAAATTTTCCAGCCAGCTGGCCGCGGTAGCGGTTGTCCCCCTGATTGAAATTACTAAGGCATCTCCGCTTTTACGTTTCCATAGATCCCAGCGGTTTTCAAGCCCCATTACATCCGATCTGTATATACGCTCATATTTTGTAGGCTCACCTATATAATTTGGTTTATTTACATCGATGGTGTCTACCTGCAGTGAAGATACTTTAAGCAGCTCTATAAACTCTTCTTTGTCAAATCCGGGCTTAATAGCCTGAGCACTGCCGAAAAAAGTAAATACAATTAAAATTGCAGTAAATGATAAGCGTAGGTGAAATCTCATAAAAGCAGGTTATATACCAAATGTACATAAACTTTATAAGCATTCTTGATACCGGTTTAGTTAAATAAAAGTAAAATATATCTTACACTAAAAAATTTGATCCTGCTGACATACTGTTGTCACTATCCCTTTATAATTTTGATTTATAAATCATTAAAACGTTTATCATTATGAAAAATGAAAGTATATGTCCAATAAGCCAGCAGCAGCTTTTGGAACATTGGCAAGGGCACAGGGCACTAACCAGAAAAGTTATTGAAGCTTTTCCTGAAAAAGAATTATTTAATTTCTCTGTAGGAGGAATGAGGCCTTTTAAAGACCTGGCTATGGAAATGCAGTGCCTGGCCTTTTATGGCATGGAAGGCGCTGTTACCGGAAAGTGGGCAGGGTTTGAAGAGATGCCTTACAGTACGAATATAGGTACCCCTGAAACAAAAGTACAGCTACTGGAACTGTGGGATAAAACCACCACCCATATTGATACATTATGGAAACAGCTTACTCCAGGCCGTTTTCAGGAAAATGATAACTCGTTTAACGCTTATGAAGGTACTGTATACAGTTTTATACTTTACTGGATAGACAACGAAATACATCACAGGGGGCAGGGCTATGT
>CAMPIZ010000377.1 GCA_946886675.1 uncultured Flavobacterium sp. | reverse complement strand
GTAGTTATATCTGCTCCATCTGCAGATGCTCCTATGTTTGTAATGGGAGTTAATCACGATAAGGCAACAGCAAACGATAAAATCGTGTCTAATGCTTCATGTACTACAAACTGCCTTGCACCGCTTGCTAAAGTTATCAACGATAACTTTGGTATAGAGGAAGGTTTAATGACTACAATACATGCTACTACAGCAACACAACTTACTGTAGACGGACCTTCAAAAAAGGATTTCCGTGGAGGTAGGGCAGCACTGCTTAATATAATACCTGCCAGTACAGGTGCAGCAAAAGCTGTGGGCAAGGTAATCCCTGAACTTAACGGTAAACTTACAGGTATGTCTATGCGTGTGCCTGTGGCCGATGTTTCTGTGGTAGACTTAACAGTGAAGCTAAAAAAAGAAACTTCTTATGAGGAGATAATGAGCGTGCTTAAAAATGCTTCTGAAACCAGCATGAAAGGTATTTTAGGCTTTACGGAAGATGATGTAGTATCTCAGGATTTTATAGGTGATTCAAGAACAAGCATTGTAGATGCTAAAGCCGGTATAGGGCTTAACTCTTCTTTCTTTAAGCTTGTATCATGGTACGATAATGAATACGGTTATTCAAGCAAACTTATAGATCTTTCTGTTCACATTGCTTCGTTGTAATAATCAAATAACTTATCCCGTCTTTTTAAGATAAAGGCGGGATTTTTTATTTTTGCATATTTGAAACTTAACTTTTTCTTAATGATTAGTACCCATAAAGTACATACTTCATAACTAAACTTAACTCAAAACGAACTCAATTTATGAAATTATTAGTAGACAGTGGAGCTACCAAAGCCGATTGGATTGCGTTGGATGATAACGGCAACAGGCTGTTTACCACTCAGACTTTAGGGCTTAGCCCCGAAGTTATAGATAAAGAAGAAGCTCTGGAAAGGCTGGAAGCCCGCTTTGATATATATAATAACCGTAACGATGTTACCCATTTATATTTTTATGGCGCCGGCTGTGGTACAGACAGGATGAAAAAATTCATGAAAGATATTTTTACCGAATTTTTTCCAAAGGCAGAAATATCGGTACAGGAAGATACTTATGCGGCAGCTTATGCCACTAATCCGTCTAAGGATAAATCTATAATATGTATTTTAGGTACAGGTTCAAACTGCAGCTATTTTGATGGCGAAGAGTTACATCAAAAGGTTCAGTCATTAGGCTATATTGCTATGGACGACTGCAGCGGAAACCGTTTTGGCCGCGACCTTATACGTGCTTATTATTTCAATAAAATGCCTGTAAACCTTGCAAAGCAATTTGAAGAAGAATACAATCTGGATCCGGATGTTATTAAGCACAACCTTTATAAAGAACCAAATCCAAATGCCTATCTGGCTACTTTTGCCAAATTTTTAATTCAGCATAAAGATGATAATTTTATAAAGGCCATTATAACAGATGCTATGCAGGTTTTTGTAGATTGCTATATAACACAATATGAAAATGCACACGAAGTGCCTGTACACTTTGTAGGTTCGATAGCATTTTACCTTAAGTCTGAGCTTGCAGAAGTGTTGTCTAAAAACGGCTTAAAGCTGGGTAATGTATTAAGAAGGCCTATAGATGGCCTTATTGAATATCATAAACTAAACTAATTAATGATGGAGATTGCCATTATTGCCCATGACGGTATGAAAGCCGAAATGGTACAGTTTTTAAATAAGAATAAGCACCTTTTAGAAAAGGAGCATATTAAACTTATTGCAACAGGTACTACAGGTAGTAAGGCAGAAAAAGCCGGATTTAAAGTTAAAAAAATGCTTTCGGGACCATTAGGCGGTGACGCTCAGATTGCCGCCAGGGTTGCCGAAGGAAAAACCAAGATGGTTTTCTTTTTTAAAGATCCGCTTGCGAGCCATGCCCACGAAGCGGATATTAATATGCTTATAAGGGTTTGCGATGTGCACAATGTGCCATTAGCTACAAATCCTGCCTCGGCAGAACTGCTGCTTCAGGCTATTTCACAGCAATCATAGAAATTTCTACATTTACATTTTTAGGCAGGCATGCCACCTGAACGGTCTCCCTTGCAGGTGCGGTTTCTTCTTTAAAATAACCGGCATATACCCCGTTTATTTTAGCAAAGTCATTCATATCGCTTATAAAGATGGTGGATTTTATAACATCGTCAAAGCTCATATCGGCTGCTTCAAGCACAGCCTTCATGTTTTCCATAACCTGTTTTGTCTCGGTCTCAATATCGTCTAAAACAAGTTCTCCTGTAGCAGGGTTTATGGCTATCTGCCCTGAAGTATAAAGTGTATCCCCGCTTAGTACAGCCTGACTGTATGGCCCTATAGGTGCAGGGGCTTTATCTGTAAATATTATTTTTTTCATATATAGTATGTTTTATATACATTCGTTTCTAACAAATATGTTTTCTCTTTCTAAAGCTTCTTTTTTGAGGAAATCTTTATCAACATCTTCTTGTTTAGCTACTCTTTTGCCCTTTGAAATATCGATCTTTTATTACTTTTTGATTCGTTTTTGTCTGTGTTGGTGAGTGGGTGGGTGGTTGGCGGA
>CAMPIZ010000376.1 GCA_946886675.1 uncultured Flavobacterium sp. | reverse complement strand
AGATTTTAATGAGCTGTTAGCACCAGTAGAAGTTGATTTTATTGGTAAAAATGGTAAAATTGTAGCAGGTCAAACTTTAGATTTCACAAAAAAGGCATACTATTTAGAAAGTGACTTAGCGAGATTTATTTCACTAACTAAAGCAGCTGACAATTCTGAAAAAAAGCAAGGGAAATATTTTGTTGTAGGAAAAGAGCCAAACAAAAAATTAAATCCCCAAAATCATAAAACTTGGGAGCATATTAAAAATAGTAATTTGCTTACTTATGTTGGAGCGCAGGAAACAGAAATTATTTCTGAATATATAAGAACAAAAGAAGTAACGCCTTATTTTAAGGAAGAGTTTGAAACATCTGAGTAATTGTAATACCATATAGTATTTAATCCCTCCTTAAACAAGAGGGATTTTTTATTACATTAGTGCAATAACAAAAAGAAGAATTATGAGAGATATTGCTTTTTCAGTAGATAACAGATATTCGCACCGGCTGCAAAAAGTCTACGCATTAATTAATGATTATATAGCCGAATATAGGGTTACAGAAACGCAAGATGGGACTGTATTTTATGTTGAATTTTCAAGGGAATTGGAAAAAGAGCATTTTGAAAACGAACTTATAAAAATTTTACCTTCGGGAGTAAAATAGGTTTACCAAAACTTAAGCCTATTGTACAGTAAATTAGCATAAACAATATATGTAAACACTTATGCGGAGAATAAAAGCGCTAATCACCGCATAATTTGCGGAGAATAATTTTCCAAAAACAAAAAACCCCTTAGATTTCTCTAAGGGGTTTGCCTTTTGGGGTGAATGATGGGTCTCGAACCCACGACCTTCGGAACCACAATCCGACGCTCTAACCAACTGAGCTACAATCACCATTTGTTTTGCGAGTGCAAATATATAACGGGTTGCCGTATTATACAAGCAAATCTACAACTTTTTGTGTAAAAAGTTATATCAAATCACTTAAACTGTTCACTGCCAAATACCTCTCTACAGTAAAGCCTTCGGCATATTCGCTGTTTATAAGCCTGCCCAGGTCCTGAGCGCGGTACAAAATGCTTTCTTTAAAGTTTTTTGTGGCTATTGGCGTAACCGGTTCGGTACTGTTTGGGTCATAAAACTGCGACCTGTATGCCATAAGCGAATCTACCTTTACATCCATAAATCCGGTAACATCTACCACAAAGTCGGGCACAAGGTTTTTCCACTGTATATAGTGGTATACCAGCTTAGGCCTCCACGCCTCCTGCTGCTGCCCGTCCACTTGTGTTTCTATCTTCCTTAACCCCGAAAGGAAACAGGCATCGCTCACCAGTTTGCTGCCCTTGCCGTGGTCTATATGGCGGTCTTCTACAGCGTTGCATATTACAATCTCCGGACGGTATTTGCGTATCATTTTTATAACCTCAAGCTGGTGTTGCTCATCATTCACAAAAAAGCCATCGCGAAAGCGCAGGTTCTCCCTAACAGAAACACCCAGTATTTTTGCAGCTTCAGCAGCTTCGGTATCGCGTATTTCGGCAGTGCCTCGCGTGCCCAGTTCGCCACGGGTAAGGTCTACAATGCCCACTGTTTTGCCCAGCGAGATCTCTTTTGCTATGGTTGCCCCACAGCTTAGCTCTACATCATCAGGATGTGCGCCAAAAGCAAGTATGTCGAGTTTCATTCTGTTTTTTTAGTTGCAAAGTTTTAAAGTAACAAAGATAGGGAGTTAGGATTAATCTAAGTGGCTTAGGTGCTTAGTAACTTAGATTCTTAGTATAACACACCCCTAACTCCTCTCAAGAGGGGAACTCTTACTCATACTGAAAAAATTATTGCTTCGCAGGCTCGCGAGGACGTATGAGTGAGCAAAGGCATGAGATTCCGTGGCGTAAAGAAAATTATAATTGAGGCGTAATAAGCATCCGCTGTTTGAGGCGACAGCCGAGTTCGGATGGTTTAGCCGAATGCAATAATTTTTAGCCTAAGGGATAAGCGCCCTGAACTTTTGGTTCTTTTGTTCAAGAGAAAAGGACATAAATCATAAGATGTAAAAACTACACACCCCTAACCCCTCTCAAGAGGGGAACTCTTACTCATACTTAAAAAAGATTGCTCGTAATATCATTTAAAATAATAAATCAAAGCACCCTCCTCATTGTCATGCTCTTATTTACTGTTTCTATAAATTCCTTTTCGGGGTTGCTGTCTTTTGTAATGCCGCAGCCTATGTAGAGTGTTGCTGTTTTATCCTGAATTTTCATGCATCGCAGGTTAACAAACAGGTCGGTTTGATTGTCTTTGCCCAACGCAAAATCGCGGTTAAGCTCTCCCAGGAAACCTGAGTAGTACTCGCGGTTATAACCTTCGTGCTGTAATATAAAAACCTTTGCTTCGGTTTTTGGCAGTCCGCATACTGCGGGAGTTGGGTGCAGGGTTTGCACTACGTTTTTGAGGCTGCCCGCATCCTTAAGCTCTGCCGATATATCGGTTTTAATATGCACCAGATTGCCAGCCCTGTAGGTATAAGGCAGAGTGGTGGTAATATGTGCGTAAAAATCTGTTAACTCTCTCAGAATAAAATA
>CAMPIZ010000375.1 GCA_946886675.1 uncultured Flavobacterium sp. | reverse complement strand
CCTATATACATAGAGTGTTTTTGTATAGCTTTGATAGCCTTATCTTCTGCTCTTTTGAAATTCGGATTGCCCTCTTCACCTTCCGGCAGCTTACCATCCGGGGCAGGTTTTTTTTCCGGCTCTTTTTCCGTTACCGGCTGCATCCGTTCTACCGGAAGCAGTTCCCAAAAATTATCACTGTATGTAGTTTTAAGTTCCTCTACTCCTGCATCCAGCGCAAGGTTGCCATTATACAGCACATTATATTCTGTGGTAACGGCATGATAATTACGGGTTACAAACGAGTCCTTTTTGGTAGAGCAGGCTATTAAAAGGGCGACGCTTGCCGTGAGTAATAAATATTTAGAAGTACTGGTTTTCAACGCAAAAGATTTTTTATCCTTAACTTTCAAAATGGCTTTTTATTATTAAGGAGTGGTAAAAATACGTTTCTTTTTTTATTTAATGCAAAAAATGGAATGCAAAAAATCCCCCGCTGTGCGGGGGAGTAGTACTTATACTGCAAAAAATTCTTCGAGTTCTTTTAGGGTTTCTGCAGATGTTTGTATGTCCTTTACAACCTCACCTTTGTGCAGTACCACAATACGGTTGCTTACTTCTATAGTATGTGCCAGGTCGTGGCTTGATACCAGTATAGTGGTGTTTTTATCTTCCGCCAGTTCTTTAATTATTCTTTTAAGCCTTATTTGTGTGGTAGGATCAAGATTTGCAAATGGCTCATCCAGTATTACTACTTCCGGTTTCCCTATTAATGCCGCTATAATACCTACTTTTTTCTGATTCCCTTTTGAAAGGTCACGAAGGTATTTTTTCCTGCCAATTATCTCGTCGTTAAAAAATTCGCCGTGCTTGCTCAGCAGTGCGTCTACATCGGCCTTATTCTGGCCACGAAGCTCTCCTATAAAATAAAAGTACTCTTCTGGCGTAAGATAGCCTATTAAAAAACTTTCATCTATAAATGCAGCGGTAAACGGCTTCCATGCCTCACTTTCGTTTACCTTAATATTATTTGTTGTAATATATCCGTTTGACGGCTGTATAAGGTCCAGCAACAGGCTGAAAAATGTAGTTTTGCCGGCGCCGTTGTTGCCCACAAGGCCAAAGCTCTCTCCTTTAGGTATATCTAGATTTTCAATATTAAGTACGGTTACCCCGTTATATGCTTTTTTTAAGTTATGTACCTGTATCATGATATTTCAGATTTTTAATAATTTGGTTTTAGTTCTTCTGTTTGTATGAGGCAAGGGTATGGTATTTCTCCGCTTTATATATGCGCTCAATTACAGCAAACATTTTATTGCGAAAAGTAAAGCCCAGCACGCCTGCTATAACTACCAGCGCATAGCCTACCTCTGCACTGAAAAAATAATAGCCTATACCATACAATATAATTGGCAGCAATAACTTAGGCATCGATATAAGGAAGGTTTTTACATTAAAGGCCTTTTTATCGCCAAAAGCCTGCTTGCTCGAAGCAAGGTCTATTGGAGTTTTTATATATGCCCCGCCTAATAATACCAAATAAGAATTTACACCTATATTATATACCGCCCCAATTAAAATAAGGGCATATACCTCCCAGCCAAAATACAGATAAAAAGAACTTAATATGGTAGATGCAACTGTTGCTATCACAATTAACCACCATTTAGAAGAAAGATAATCCTTATACTTAATGTTCTGGCTCATCATAAGGGGGTAGTAGGCACTGTCCCAGCTTGGCACAAACTGCCCGAAGGTGAACAGGAATCCACCACTTACAAATATAGCTGCAAACATTTTCCATAGCGGATGATCATACACCTCAAGCATACCTGTAAAGAACAGCATACCATAAAACAGGAACATGATACTTACCAAAACAGTAGTTTTAGATCTTTTGTTCCTTCGGATAAGTTTTATGTCATTTTTAAGGAAGGTTCCCAAGGTGCCATAACGGTTAAGCCACGTATATTCTTCACTGCGTGCTTCATCCTGCTTTGCCTGTAGGCCTGCATCCAGATATAGATTTTTATAAAAATACCTGTATGTTACCATCCACAAACCTGCTAACAGCAATATAGGGACTACAAAAGCATATTGCGATGCATATAATGTATGGTAAATTTCCCCTGTATATACCGTTATGTCAAATACTTCATAATACTGCAGGCCTCCAAAAACCAGCAGCAAAACTATAAATACCGCAAAAAGGCCGTCTTTATTATTTAAAAGCAGGTTAAGGAAGTTATTACAGTAAGTAAGCGACCACATGCTTATAAACCAGAATAACACATGCAGCGGATCATAACCTTCTACTATGAGTTTTATGGAAAATGGTATAAAAAAGAAAGCATGCAATACATTGAAAAACGAAATCATGGTTTTGCCCAGTGCAAAGTTTACAATGTTTTTCCGTTTTATGGGCATGGGCAGCAGAGGCCTTATATTTATAACGGGAATATTTTGAAAGAAAAGGCGTATCACCAAATCGGTAACAAAATAATAGATAAGGTATTTGCTTATAAATACCAACGGATCCAGCGACATGCCGCTATCCTGGATCATATCGAAACTAAAATAGCCTAAACCCAAAAATACCAGGGC
>CAMPIZ010000374.1 GCA_946886675.1 uncultured Flavobacterium sp. | reverse complement strand
ATTACACACTACATTAAATTTATATCTTAGCATAAATATAAAAACACTTTATGAACAAACTCTTTTTACTGTCACTGGCTTTTCTTGCTTTTTCATGTGGCAGCACAAACACCAGACAAAAAGATTACAACAAGGCAGACGTAGCAAAGTACATGAATACCATTACACCTGCCGATTTAAAAGAACATCTTTATATTGTGGCTTCCGATGAGATGGAAGGCCGTAATACAGGAGATGCCGGACAAAAAAAAGCAGGTAAATACCTGATAAAAGAATACCAGAGCAATAATATTTCTTATCCTACCGGTGCAGACAGCTTTTACCAAGCTGTACCATCAGAATTTATGTCGAGGGCATTTAGCCCAAAGCTTAATGATTCTGAAAATGTTTGGGCTTATATTGAAGGTTCTGAAAAACCTGAGGAAGTATTGGTTATATCGGCACATTATGATCATGTGGGCATGAAAAATGGTGAAGTCTACAACGGTGCAGACGATGACGGATCGGGTACTGTTGCATTACTCGAAATAGCAGAAGCGTTTATGGCAGCCAAAAAAGATGGTTACGGACCTAAACGTTCTATACTTTTCCTGCATGTTACAGGAGAAGAATATGGCCTTCATGGTTCAAGATATTATTCCGAAAATCCTCTGTTTCCTTTAGCTAATACTATAGCCGACCTTAATATAGATATGATAGGCCGCAGGGATGCCGAACATAAAGACAATGGTAATTATGTTTATGTAATCGGGTCTGACAGGCTGAGTACAGATCTCCATAATATTAATGAAGAAGCCAATAAAAAGTATACGCAACTGGAGCTGGATTATAAGTATAACGACAGGAAAGACCCTAATCAGTTTTATTTCAGGTCAGACCATTATAATTTTGCCAAAAAAGGCATTCCTATTATATTTTATTTTAACGGGGTACATGCGGATTATCACATGCCAACAGATACTCCTGAAAAAATTGAATATGACCTGCTTGCAAAAAGGGCACAGCTTGCTTTTGTTACAGCATGGGAGCTGGCAAACCGTGAAAACCGCCCCGTTGTAGATAAAGACGGCAAATAATAAATAAAAAACTCCGGAGTTACCGGAGTTTTTTATTTATTTATGTTTTCTTTTCGAAAAATTATTAGCTACAAAAAGTATTACTTTTCCCTTGTTGTTACTTTTAAAGAGTGAGTTCCAGTTAATAAGTACACCCAAAATACAAATGGCCATAAGTATAACCAGGAGCGATATGTAAATTACATCGTCAAGGGAGTTTATGTTACCCATCTTGATTGAGAAAAAGTATAGTGATATAAAAAATACAATTACAGATAATACAAACGAAAATAATTTCATGTCCTTTTACTTTAATTAATGGGTGCTGTGGGTGGTATTGTAAAATGTGCAAAAGGTAAATTGTATGCTCCTTCTTTTTCTTAATACAAACTGCATCTCCATTACATACTTATATCGGACAAAATTAGATATTATTATATTACCTTAACGTTTTTTTATATGTAATTTTCTCACTTTAACATTAAGTACACTTTACAGTTCTGTTACTTTAGGGCTGTAGAAATTTACATAAAAGAACCCCGCAGGATCCAGCCCCTGTTCTATAACAGCATTGCGCACATCCTCAGCTTCCTCATCGTTTGCATGTCCATCAAGATGTAAAAAACCCAGTAAATCATCAAGATTTTCAAATTTAAAGCTTAAATCGGTATTCAGGCTGTATTCTGTTATGCTAAACTGAACCTTACCCGGTTTTACTCCGGCTTTTTCAAATGCTCCCAATATCGTTTTATAGCTCTCTTTCATAGTTTGTTAATTATCTGTTCAGTAAAGTATCAATAGTAATTCTCATGGCATCAATTGTATCTTTTTGTGCCTGTATGGTTTTTAAAAGAGCTTCTTTCTCACCTTCATGCAGTTCAACAGGTTCGCTCACAACAACTGCCCCAGCCGATGATGTATAACCGTTATTTTTTAAATAAAGATCTTCATTTATAAACTGATCCAGCGTAAGGCCATACTCGCTGCATATTTTTTGTATAACCTCAATCTTTGGGTAAGACACTCCTCTTACATAGGTGCCCACAACACTTTTTTTAAGTCCGAATTTAGCCCCGAAGTCATCCTGCGATAAAAAATTATTTTCGCACAGGTATTTAATATTCAGGCCAATATAATCTTTCATTCTGTGCTTGTATTATTCACGTAAAAATAATAAAAATAACTATCTGGTTAACAACCATATATAACTTTAAATTATAGCCATAAAAAAAGCTCCGGGCACTACTACGAAGCTTTTTTCGGGACAATTGTAAAAAACTTAAATGTTACATTTTATCATCTCCTACAATTTGTACTTTTCCGGCAGGAACACTGCCGCTATTATCTTTAACAATAAGTACGCCAAAAACGTTTAACGGAATATCTATTGGCTCACCTGAGTTTTTAATATCTTCTACTAAATGCTCATAGTCAGCAATATTGAGTACAAGCGAATCTCCTTTTTCTATTTTTTTTGCAAAAAGGTAATTCCTTATTGCAGCCACCGACACTTTTCCTATGCTTACAAATTCAGACATACCTTATAAA
>CAMPIZ010000373.1 GCA_946886675.1 uncultured Flavobacterium sp. | reverse complement strand
TATATAGGATACTCTAAGTGTTGCTGCCTTTTGCCGTTCAACTTTTACATCTATTGTAATCATTCAAAATTTAGAATTCATAATTCAAAATATAAACAGAATTCTGTAATTTTAAGCTATGGATCTATTTAACGAAAAACCAGACTGGGCCGAAGCGTTTAAACCGCTAATAGCCAAATACCAAAACACAAAGCACCCGCTGGACTACAAGAATATATACCAGTTGATGGTAATGGTGGTACTCTCTGCCCAGGACAGTGATGCTCACATTAATAAGGTAGCGCCAAAATTCTTTAAAGAATTTCCTAACATGAAGGCTCTGGCAAAAGCCAACACAGAGCAGCTTACGGAAATTTTGAGCGAAGTGCGTTTCCATACCAATAAAATTGCATGGCTTCAGGATATTGCTTCTACCGTTAAAGATGATAAAAATATCCCTATGACAATGAAGGAACTTACCGCACTTAAAGGTGTGGGAAGGAAGTCGGCCAATGTAATTATGCGCGAAGCCGGTGTTCCGTTGGAAGGTATCATGGTAGATTTACATGTAATACGTGTTGCCCCACGACTAGGCATAGCCACCGGAAAAGATGCCACTAAGATAGAAAAACAGCTTATGGAAGCCCTGCCAAAGGATATGTGGAGCGAAGCCGGAATGGCAATGTCGCATTTAGGTCGCGAAATATGCAGGCCAACAAACCCTAAACACAGTCAGTGTGTTATGAAGGATGTGTGCCAATATTATCACGAACAAAAAGAAAGGAAATAAAAAAGAGAAGTGTTACACTTCTCTTTTTCTTTAATATATCTTGATAAGATTACCTTCTTTTGTAAAAGTTGCGGTTAAATCCACACCGTCTTTAGTAAGAACCAGTTTGTATTCGCCATCATCGGCTCGGTAAGCCTCTTTAATGGTATAGGCACCATAATTTTTATTAATATTATCCATCGCTTCTTTAGAAACCTGGCTTACCTCAATTTTTTTATATTGCTTTTCCTGAAAAACTGCAATACCTGTATCTGGGGAAACTGAAATTCCTGCCGTAGCGGTAAATCCTACCAAAAGTATAGCGGTAATAATTAGCTTTCTCATAACCTGTTGATTTATTGTGTAACTCAAAGTTACAATCAACTGATTACAGGCAGTATTAAAATAATCCTAAAGTTTACAGGTCAAAACCAAAGCGTGCACGCACAATTAATGCTACAGTTTCATCTGATTTGTGATAATGCGTAAAATGCTTATACTCTCCTACATAGCTGTAGCCTACTCCTGCTCCAAGCTCATAATTAAAGTGTTGCCCTAAAGTCCTGCGCATACCCCACATGGGTGAAACAATAATAAAATCAGGTACTTCATCAATATTATTACTAAGATTAATAGCACCCCATCCACCGCAGTAATTAGCGAAAAGTGAAAAATAGTTAGCCCTGTTTCTGGTAATATCCTTACCTTTTCTTATCCTTCTGTTAAGATTATAGTACCACCTCGGTTCCACTGTAAAAGTAGGTACAGCAATAACAGATGAATTTTTATCCTCACTAAATACTGGATTATCGTCTCCAAAGGAAAAAGCCAGAGTATAGCCTGCTTCTGTCCTTAAAGTAAATTGGTCAGCAAGCCTAATTTCGTAGTTTAGCACGAGTCCCGACTCACCTATCTGAATTCCTTTAACTGATTTTTCTACACTTGGAGTTAATGTGTCCTGTGATGTTTGTGCAGTGATACTCCCGGCAAACAATAACGCTGTTAAAGCGGCCCCTATTAATTTATTCCTCATTTTATTATTGGTTAATGAGGCGCAAATATAATGTAATATACGATAGTGAGAATGTTAAAAATGATAGCCTATTCGCAGATGAAGATTTAATATTGTACCGCCATCGCTTTTATAGGTATAGCCATTTTCTTTATACTGAAATCTATATACATACCCCAGTCCTAAACCGGCTTCATAATCAAAATGTTTGCCTAATGTACGCCTTATTGCCCAGGTTGGTACAATAGAAATCTGGTCGTGTATTTCCCTATCTGGTTCTGGTAAAGACATACCCTTCCATTCTGGATCATTATTAATTAAGAACCAGTCTGGCATATAAGACACTTTCAGGGATATAAAATTACCGCTGTTACCTTTTATATCCCGCCCTTTTTCCACTCGTTTATTAAGATTGTAGTACCAGCGGGGTTCGGCAGTAATTACCGGTGCAATTACATATCCTATATCATCATACATACTGCCAAACCAAATTCCTCCGTTTAATCCTGCTTCTGCCCTTAAGGCAAACTCGGTATCAAGTTTAAATTCATGATATCCCCAGGCTCCAAACGGCCCTATTTGTAAACCGGAAACAGATTTAACAACACTAGCTTCTGTATTTTGTTCATCCTGCTGAGCAGTAACTTTGCCCGCAGTTAGTAAGGTGACTAGGGCTAACCCTAATAGTTTTTTATTCATGATAAATTTAATTGGAAATGAGGGCGCAATATATGTAAAAACAGTATAGATACCTATTAATAAACCCATTACAAAACAAAAAACCCTATCCGATTGGATAGGGTTTTCAAAAGAAAGGCGACGACATACTCTCCCACAAACTGCAGT
>CAMPIZ010000372.1 GCA_946886675.1 uncultured Flavobacterium sp. | reverse complement strand
CTACTGCCATCACCCCAATTATAGCAGAGGGTGATGCTGAGAAGGACACGGCTAAGGTGCGCACAGTTTTTCATCACGGTCTGTTTTTGTGTACGCTCCTGGGGCTCATGCTTTTTGCGGTAGTATGGTTTGCAAAGCCGCTGATGTACTTAATGGGCCAGCCGGATGAGGTTGTTAAGCTTGCGGCTCCTTATGTAGACTGGGTAGCTTTTTCGCTGCTGCCCATGGTAATATTTCAGGGATATAAGCAGTTTGCCGATGGGCTTTCGCTTACCAAGTATGCCATGTATGCAGTTATAATTTCCAATGTTATCAATATTGTAGTAAACTACCTGCTTATTTATGGTATATGGTTCTTTCCTAAAATGGGCATAATAGGCGCTGCACTGGGTACTGTAGTATCACGTATTTTTATGCTTGTCTATATGCATTACAGTCTCTATTATAACTCAAAGCTTAAAACATATTTCAGCAATTTTACATTTGATGAAATAAAAAAATCAATACTTAAAAAGATTACCGCACTGGGAGTGCCTTCCTCTATGCAAATGCTTTTTGAAGTAGCCTTATTTACTGCTGCTGTATGGCTTTCTGGCTCACTGGGGGCTAACAGCCAGGCAGCAAACCAAATTGCGCTAAGCCTTGCTTCTATGACGTTTATGTTTGCAATGGGGCTAAGTGTAGCGGCAATGATACGTGTAGGAAATCAGAAAGGGCTTAAGGATTACAGGAAGATGCAGCTTGTGGCAAGATCTATTTTTTTACTTGCTGTTATACTGGAAATTATATTTGCCTTGCTTTTTGTATTGTTTCATGAATACCTGCCGTTGTACTTTCTGAATATGAAAAACCCTGAGCTGGTGTTAGAAAATACAGAGGTAATAACAATAGCTTCAACATTGTTGCTGGTTGCTGCGGTTTTTCAGATATCAGACGGAATACAGGTAGTAGTGTTAGGTGCGTTACGTGGACTTCAGGATGTAAGGATACCCACCTATATTACTTTTGTGGCATATTGGGTTATAGGGTTCCCTGTGTCATATTATTTAGGATTGCACACGCCGCTTAAGGCAACAGGTATATGGATAGGCCTTTTGGCTGGGCTTACGGCGGCTTCAATATTTTTGTATATTCGTTTTCATATCCTAACAAAAAGGCTTATTGCCAATTCTGCTGATAAGGTTTTATAAGCGTATCTTTGCAATTATAACTTAATATTTTTAAACTACGAGATATGGAACTTCCAAAATTTTTACTTGCCGATAACACCGATTTTCCAGAAGATATATTTATTATCCACCTGGATTACCCGCGCTTTATCATAAATCTTAAGGATGATGAGGTTGAGTTTCTTGAAGAGCCTGAGGATCTTGATGAAAATGAACTTAGCAGTGAAATGGAAGGCCTTATTGAACTGGCAAATAATTTTTACGACCGCGAAATGGAGCGTTATGAGGAGTAGATTTTAAGTAGTGTGGCAAAAGCATAACCATACTAATTATGCTTATCACTTTTTCCTTCATTAAAATACTTTTCCAATAATATCTGAGCGGCTGCAAAAGGTGAGATTTCACTGTTTTGCACCGCTTTTTTGTTTTGTTCCAATAATTCAGCTATATCCTCCCTGTTGTAAAAATGGTTTTTAAGCTGTTCGTTTATGGTTTCAGTAAGCCAGTGGCTGTTTTGTTCACTGCGTTTTGCTTCAAAATAATGGTTTTCTTTAGCCAGTGTAAAGTAATCATTCATTACCTGCCATACATCGGCTATGCCGTCTTTAGTTATGGCACTGCATGTGGTTACCTTTGGCTGCCACCCCGAAGCCTTAGCAGGAAATAAATGTAGCGCGCGGTTAAATTCGGTTTTAGCAAGTTTTGCCTTTTTAATATTATCGCCATCCGCCTTATTGATAACAATAAGATCGGCCATTTCCATAATACCCCGCTTTATTCCCTGGAGTTCATCACCGGCGCCTGCTATTTTAAGCAGCAGAAAAAAATCTACCATACTGTGTACTGCTGTTTCACTTTGGCCTACACCTACAGTTTCTATTATTACCGTATCAAAACCACAGGCCTCGCATAAAATAATGGCTTCACGGGTTTTTCTGGCAACACCGCCTAATGTCTCACCGGAGGCAGAAGGCCTTATATAAGCATTTTCATCTTTAACGAGCTCTTCCATGCGGGTTTTATCCCCCAATATACTGCCGTGAGAAACAGAACTGCTTGGGTCTACTGCCAGTACGGCGACCTTTCTTCCAATTGTAGTAAGATGTTTTCCAAAAGCTTCTATAAAGGTACTTTTACCAACGCCCGGTACACCTGTAATACCTATTCTTACAGATTTATTGGCATACGGAAGGCAGCCCGCTATAACCTGGTTTCCTCTTTCAAGATGTGCAGGATTTGTGCTTTCTATTAAAGTGATGGCACGGCTAAGAGCCGTTTTATCACCCTCAAGTATACCCAGCGTAAGTTCATCTGCTGTAGGTTGTTTTTTTCTAAGGCGGGCTATATTTTCAATAGAAGTCTTACTGATATTTTCCGGCTGGTGTACACCATCCTTTTCATATAGTGCGGTTTTATGGGCTTTAGGGTTATTCACAATTTACAGACTTTATAC
>CAMPIZ010000371.1 GCA_946886675.1 uncultured Flavobacterium sp. | reverse complement strand
ACATAATTCTGTATATTTGGTTAACTATTTGAATATGACAGATATTAGTTATATAAAATCACTCCGGATTCCAACATCTGAAAATCCTCTTCGCATACTTATGAGTGCCTGCCTTACCGGTTTAACCTGCGGGTATGATGGTACTTCCAATGGTGAATATCCCAGTGCTTTAAAGTTACTGCAATATGACACTGTAAAAATAACAACCTTTTGCCCTGAAGAATACTCTTTTGGCACTCCCAGGGAAATGTGTGATATACACGGCGGTACAGGGATTGACGTGCTTAAAGGTAAAGCAAAAGTGCTTACAGAAACCGGAAAGGACTGGACTGAAGGTATGATTGCAGCTTCACAAAAAATGCTGGCAATAGCAAAAAGAGAAGCTATAGAGCTTGCTATACTTATGGATATAAGTGCTGCATGTGGCAGTCAGGTTATATATAGTGGTAATCGTTTCTCCGATAATAAAGTATATCAGGTAGGTATGGGGGTTTGTGCGGCACAACTTATCCAAAACGGATTTAAAGTTATAAGTCAGCGGGATTATGCCTCCCTTGAAATAGTATATTCTAAAATTGACCAAGGGCATAAAATCAATACTGATGCAAAAGACCATCATGAAATTGATTGGTATAAGGATTATTTTAGTAACTAATTACAGTAATGTTTCCTTAAACTTAAATTAACATCAGCCGTAAACCCTGTATAAATAGAGTTTTTTACCTTTGGCCGATTCCTATCTACAACAAACTAAATAAAATGAACAGGAGAAAATTTTTCAGGAACGGTTCGCTTTTCACAATTGGGGCAGCTGTGTTTAATCCTTTTGAGAGTACCGCAAATGTACTGGATATACCTTCTTTAAACAGTTACAAAAAAGCGAAGAATATTATATTTATGGTAAGTGATGGTATGAGTACTGGAACACTTAACATGGCTGATGTATACCTGAACCGTAAAACAGGACAGGGCTCAAACTGGCTGCAGCTTTATAAAGACCAGAGAATAAGACGTGCTCTTATGGATACCGCTTCGGCAGATTCTATAGTTACCGACTCTGCTGCGGGAAGTTCGTCATGGGGTGGCGGTGTAAGAGTAAATAACGGCTCGCTGAATGTAGGGCCAAATGGTGAAAAGCACCTACCGATATGGCAAAAATTTAAAAAAGCCGGAAAAATGGCAGGATGTGTTACTACTGTGCCTATTACACATGCAACTCCTGCAGGGTTTTGTGTAAACAGTAACAGCCGCAATGCGCAGGCTCAGATAGCCGAGGATTATTTAAGTTTAGGCTTTGATGTGATGATGGGTGGCGGCAATAATTACTTCAGCGCTGATAAAAGAAAAGATAAAAAAGATATGTATGCCCTTTACAAGGCTAAAGGCTGGCAGGTAGCACGTACACGTAATGAGATGATGGCATCTGCAAATGATAAGCCTATACTGGGAGTGTTTGCTGACGACGGACTGCCGTATACCATAGACCGCAGGAGTAGCAAAGAACTTACAGAGCAGACACCTACCCTTTCTGAAATGGCGCAAAAAGCTATAGACCGTATGAAAAACCATCCTGAAGGTTTTGTACTGCAAATAGAAGCAGGTAAGGTGGACTGGGGTGCTCATGCCAATGATATTGCTGCTGTACTTTATGATCAGGTTGCTTTTGATGAGGCGATTAAAGCAGTAATTGATTTTGCAGAGAAAGACGGGAATACACTTGTTGTAATTACAACAGACCACGGTAATGCCAATCCGGGTATTATAAAAGGAAAATATGCCGACAAGAATTTTGACAGCATCCAGAATTATACGCAAACCAACGAATGGATTTTAAACACAATCCATAGCGATTCTACTGTACCGCAGGTAAGGGAGATTATAGAACATGCCAATGGCAGGACTATATCTGATGAAGATGCCAAAATTGTACTGAGCTACTATAATGGACTTGAAAAAGAAGATGGACTGTATAACTACAGGCATTTGCCATTTAAGGCATTTGCAGATATGCAGAAGGAAATAACATCAGTGGGCTGGATAAGTATGGATCACTCCGGCGATTATGTAGAACTGGCTATGTATGGGCCGGGAAGCGACCTGCTTAAACCATTTGTAAAAAATACCGACTTACACTACCTAATGCTTGAAGCAGCAGAAGTAGAGAATAAGTTTTAATACATTTACATATTATATATTAAGGGTGCCCATGAGGCACCTTTTTTATATATTGCAATACCAAAACAAACACACGGTGAACCAATACTTAAAAGAGCTTCTCTGGTTTTTACTTCCGATAGCGTTAGCTGTACTATTTACAATACTTTTTTTTGGAGTTAAAGTCTTTAATGAAGATGTAATAGATATTAATGTGCATGATACCTACTATGTTTTCAGTCCATTACATTTTATTACAGCCCTGTCAATAGTATTTTTATTAATGGTTTATATCGCAAGGATTTTCCATCGCTTCTTTAAAAATAATAAGATTGCTAATTATTTGTTTGTAGCAGTTCAGGTTATTATTGTCTTATTATTTTCTAACCTGATGGTATTCAATCACGCATATGCCTCATCAGACTTTAACTTCCAAACAGGCGAGTTAAATAATAGCTATCCTATAAC
>CAMPIZ010000370.1 GCA_946886675.1 uncultured Flavobacterium sp. | reverse complement strand
GGATTTTCGATGATATTGGCATCAGGAACAACAGAAAGATCAGATCTGTTCATGCTTAAAAATGGTGCATTAAAAAAGCGGTCGTTAAAAAAATCTTCCCAAAGATCTGGCAGAAGTCTTTTTCTGCGTTTTGCTTCAACAAGTGTCATAATATTTCTATTTTAGTTAAACATTGGATAAATCAGTTAACCAAAATTAGATATAGGGAAAAAGTCAGGGAATGATTTATATCATACAACATAATGATAATCATCACGCTGTATTAATTTTTAAGACGATTCAGTTTTTCATAATTTAGTATAATAAGCTGGCCGCCGTTCTTTTCTATTAATCCTTCGTTTTTAAAATCAGTGAGTGTACGGCTCACCGTTTCGGGAGATGTTCCTGAAAGGGCAGCAAGGTTTTCCCTGCTTATTTTTATCGATACGCCGTCTGAGCTGTGTTTATGAAGCAATCGTATAAGGGCTTCGGCAATTCTTTTGCGCACAGACCCATAAGCTATTTCCAGTAGACGCAGCTCTCTTTCCTGGATATTGTTTGAAAGCATTTTTATAAATTTTGTACCAACATCCGGGTATACATATAACAGTTTATCCAAATGCTCCAACGGTAAAAAGCTTAAAACGGTATCCTCAAGCGCTATAGCGGTATCATCATAAATATCGCGTGAAAGAATTGTATTTACATCAAGATAATCTCCGGCATTATGTATGCCTGTTATAAGTTCGCGGCCATCTTCTGTAAGCCTTACAGTCTTTACAGATCCGCTTATAATATAAAATATTCCTGTTACGCGGTCACCTTCATAATGAACATGCTGATTTTTCTTGTATTTTCGGCCGCTACGGTCTTCCATGAGCTGCTTTAGCTCTTCCCATCCGTTCTTTTTTACAATAACCTTTTCCATCTCTTCAGGAGACTTGCCATAAAATAACTGATGTATCTCTTTCTTTCTAAGCCTGCTTTCTATAGCGCCCAGCAGTTCGGCATCATCAAAAGGCTTTGTAAGGTAATCATCGGCTCCCAGTTCCATGCCTTTACGTATATCAGGCCTTTCTGCTTTTGCAGTAAGAAATATAAATGGTACAGCCCTGGTAATGTCGTGTTCATTAAGCATTTTCAATACCCCATAGCCGTCCAGTTCAGGCATCATAATATCACATAATATAATATCAGGAATATGTTGTAAAGCCAGCTGTACACCGATTTTCCCATTATCGGCGGCATAAACTTCATAATCAGATAACTCAAGGATCTCCATCACATTTTCTCTGATATCGTCATTGTCCTCAATTAATAGCACCTTGGTCATGATGTGGAATTTTAATAGTGAAAGATGTACCTTTATTAAGTTCGCTGTAAAAAGAAATGCTGCCACCCATAAGGTTAACATAGCGTGCTACAATATTAAGCCCTAGGCCTGTTCCTGGTATATTTCCTGTATTTTGCGCCCTGAAAAAAGCCTCAAAAAGGTGCTTTTGTTCCTCTTCCGGGATACCTATACCATTGTCTTTTACAGTGAATGTGACAATGCCATCCTGTATGGCCGTGCAAAAATCAATTTTTGTATTGTCTCCGGAATATTTTATGGCATTTGATATAAGATTGATAATGCAGTTTCGTACAAGATTTTTATCAAGACGAACCAGTTTGTTTTCATCAGAGTGCCTGTAAACAATAACCTGGTTTTTTTTTGCAAGCATTTTCATTTCACTGGTAATTTCCCTGCAAAATGTATCTATGTCAAATACAGACCAAGTGAGTGCAACTTTACCCGCTTCTGCTTTTTCTACATGAAGAAAATCGTCTAATATATTGGTGAGATTACCTACAGCACTCTTTATTTTATGAATATGCCTGGCTATTTTAGTTTCATGATCTTCCTGAGCATATTTTTCTATCAGGGATGCCGAAAGCTGAATAGCGCTTAAAGGTGTGCGAAACTCATGGGAAGCCATAGAAAGCAACCTGCTTTTTAACTGCCCCAGCTCTTTTTCTTTTTCGAGAGACGTACTTACTTCTTCTTTTGCCAGGGTAAGGGCTTGTATGGTATCATTAAGTGATTGCGTACGGTCCTTTACAAGCTCCTCAAGATGTTGGGTATACTGCATAAGCCTGCTTTCGGCTTCTTTCTGGTGGCTCAGGTCATGTATAAAGCCTGCAAAAATGCGCGTATTTTCATATTGTACCTCACTTACTCCAAGTCTGAACGGAAAAATATTCCCGTCTTTTTTTCGCCCCAATACATCCCTGCCATACCCTATAATATGGGGTATTCCGGATGTAAGGTAATTTCTTATATAATCATCATGGCGTTCCCTGTCGGGAGAAGGCATAAGCATACTTATATTTTGGCCAATAACTTCCTCCGGCCTGTAAAGAAACAGCCTGCATGCAGAGGGATTTATAGACTCAATAATCCCGCGCTCATTGATAGTGATTATGCCATCGATAGCATTTTCAATAACAGCAGTTAAAAGCGCCTGGTTTTTCATCAGGTGTGTTTAATAATTACTCAAATATCGTGAAATTTTATGAACCTCCTTATATAAAATTAATTTAAAGAGAATTAATATATTTAATAAGTATAAATACGGCTTTGCCAATTTAAAGTGTTCAATATCACAT
>CAMPIZ010000369.1 GCA_946886675.1 uncultured Flavobacterium sp. | reverse complement strand
AATATAATGCCTATATTGTAAATAATAGATATTAATTAAGGGCGAAAATTAAATTTTTACGATATTTGTCTTATGAATTTGTATTGGACAGATTTATTAAGCCACCTCAAGTTTCTTATTAAAAGAAACCCGGAATGAAACCATATTAAATGGTGTATCTTTTAATATGTTTAATTAATAAATTTCAATTATGCCTATATATCATAAACTGGGGGATTTTCCTCAAAAGCGCCATACACAGTTTGAAAAACCGAACGGAGGGCTGTATTACGAACAGCTTTTTGGTACTGAAGGTTTTCACGGGCACTCTTCATTATTGTATCATGTGCACAGGCCAACCCAGGTAAAGGAAATAAAAAAATCATACTCTGTAGCTCCTAAGATTGCTGTAGAGAAAAATATAAAGTCACTTTTACTAAAAGGCTTTGAAGTTAAGCCTGCAGATGATTTTCTGGAAAGCCGAAAAGACATGCTTGTAAACAGGGACTGTGTTATAGGGCTTGCAGCGCCAAAAAAATCGCTTAGGGATTACTTTTATAAAAATGCTGATGCTGACGAAATGCTTTTTATCCACCGGGGTAAAGGTACACTTCGCACTTTTATGGGTAATATACCTTTTGAGTATGGCGATTATCTTATTATACCACGTGGTATGATATACCAGATAGATTTTGAAACAAGTGATAACAGACTGCTTTATGTAGAGTCTACATCACCTTTTTATACGCCAAGGCGTTACAAAAATGAAAGTGGACAGCATCTTGAACATTCGCCATTTTGCGAAAGGGACTTTAAACTTCCTGTAGAACTTGAAACTTTTGACGAAAAAGGAGACTTTCTTATCAAGATCAAGAAAGAGGGTATGATGCACGAAGTTGTATATGCTA
Organism: uncultured Flavobacterium sp.; assembly: GCA_946886675.1. Next base: position 1,755 of record CAMPIZ010000369.1, on the reverse strand, counting down.
CACATCCTTTTGATGTTATAGGCTGGGATGGCTATAATTTCCCATATGGCTTTAGTATTCATAATTTTGAGCCTATAACAGGCAGGGTACATTTACCGCCACCAATTCACCAGACGTTTGAAACTGCCGGGTTTGTGGTGTGTTCATTCTGCCCTAGGCTGTATGATTATCATCCTAAATCGATACCGGCTCCGTATAACCACAGTAATATAGACAGTGACGAAGTGCTGTACTATGTAGATGGCGACTTTATGAGCCGAAATAATATTGAGCAGGGCCATATAACACTTCACCCTAAAGGTATACCTCACGGACCTGCGCCGGGAGCAATGGAGCGAAGCATTGGCCAGACTGAAACACAAGAGCTTGCGGTAATGGTAGATACTTTCCGCCCGCTTATGGTTACAGAGGCAGCTATGGCTATAGACGATGGCAAGTATTACAAATCGTGGGTGGAATAATTTTCAGGAAAAAAATAAAAACAAAACTTCTCCCGCCCGTTCGGGAGCTTAAAATATTAAGATTACAATGAGCAAAGAAGTAAAAAGCGTAGAATACGGCTTAGAAAAAATATTTGAAGGAGCACAGGATTTCCTGCCGCTTCTTGGGACAGATTATATAGAGTTTTATGTGGGTAATGCCAAGCAGGCTGCACATTATTATAAAACAGCTTTCGGATTTCAGTCGCATGCATATGCGGGACTTGAAACCGGAATGAAAGACAGAGCATCTTATGTGCTTAAGCAGGACAAAATACGTTTGGTGTTAACCACGCCGCTTACTGCGGATTCTCCTTTAAATGAGCATATTGTTAAACATGGAGACGGAGTAAAAATTGTTGCGCTTTGGGTAGAAGATGCCAGGAAATCTTTTGAGGAGACGACAAAAAGAGGAGCAAAGCCATATATGGAGCCTACAGTAGAGACTGATGAGTTTGGTGAAGTAGTGCGTTCGGGTATTTATACTTATGGTGAAACCGTGCACATGTTTGTAGAGCGTAAAAACTATAAAGGCGCTTTTCTTCCGGGATACAGGGAATGGAAATCAGATTATAACCCTGAGCCAACCGGACTTAAGTATGTAGATCACATGGTGGGTAATGTAGGCTGGAATGAAATGAATACCTGGGTTAAATGGTATGAAGATGTAATGGGCTTTGTTAACTTCCTGTCATTTGATGATAAGCAGATACATACAGAATATTCTGCCCTTATGAGTAAGGTAATGAGTAATGGTAACGGTAGGATTAAATTCCCTATTAATGAACCTGCCGAAGGCGCTAAAAGATCTCAGATTGAGGAATATCTTGATTTTTACGGAGGTCCCGGTGTTCAGCATATTGCTATTGCTACAGATGATATCATTAAAACTGTAAGCGCACTTAAGGCAAGGGGTGTTGAGTTTCTTTCTGCACCGCCTAATACTTACTATCAGGATGTGCCAAACCGTCTTGGTGAGCACATGAGTATTATGAAAGAAGATATAAATGTGTTGGAAAGCCTGGGGATTATGGTTGATGCAGACGAAGAAGGTTATTTACTTCAGATTTTTACCAAACCGGTTGAAGACCGCCCAACACTTTTTTATGAAATAATACAGCGAATGGGTGCCAGAGGCTTTGGTGCGGGTAACTTTAAGGCGCTGTTTGAGTCGATTGAAAGAGAACAGGCATTGAGAGGAACGTTATAAAATCGTTTTAAAATTACATTATTAATAATTTTAAGCCGCTAAATAGCTTATTTTTTGAAAAATATG
>CAMPIZ010000368.1 GCA_946886675.1 uncultured Flavobacterium sp. | reverse complement strand
GTCTTATTTTTGCGGCATGGGAAGAAAAAGGTCAGAAAAGATTGTATTTGAGAATGTAAAAGTGCTTGATGCAGGTGCTAAAGGTGTTTCGGTAGCAAAGGCTCCGGACGGTAAGGTGATTTTCATACCAAATGTGGTACCGGGCGATGTGGCAGATATACAGACTTTTAAGAAGAGAAAAGCATATTATGAAGGTAAAGCTGTAAGAATACACGAATATTCGGAACACAGAATAGACCCGGTTTGCAGCCATTTTGGATCATGTGGAGGCTGTAAATGGCAAAACATGAATTACAGCCGCCAGCTGTTTTATAAAAATCAGGAAGTTTATAACAACCTTAAACGCATCGGTAAAATTGATCTGCCGGATTTTGAGCCTATTATGGGTTCGGAAAAACAGTTTTTTTACCGTAATAAAATGGAATTTTCTTTTTCTAACAGCCGCTGGATGACAGAAGAAGAAATTCAAAGCGGTAAAGAACTTGACAATGCTAATGCGTTAGGTTTTCATATACCAAGAATGTGGGATAAAATACTTGATATTACCCATTGCAGCCTGCAGGAAGACCCAAGCAACACAATTCGTAACGAAATAAGGGACTTTGCCAATAAACATGGTCTCACTTTCTTTAATCCGCGTAACCATGAAGGACTGCTTAGAACGCTCATGATACGTACTGCTTCTACAGGTGAAATAATGGTATTGGTTCAGTTCTTTGAAGATGAAAAAGAAAAAAGAGAATTATTGCTTGATTTTCTGGCAGAGCGTTTTCCGGAAATTACATCGCTTCAGTATGTGATTAACAGTAAAGCAAATGATACATTATATGACCAGGAGATAATATTATACAAAGGCCGTGATTATATACTGGAAGAGATGGAAAGTTTAAAATTCAGTATAAACGCTAAGTCTTTTTACCAAACCAATTCTGATCAGGCTTATGAACTGTATAAGATAACACGTGATTTTGCAGGCCTTACAGGAAATGAGCTTGTTTACGACCTTTATACAGGTACAGGTACTATAGCGCAGTTTGTTTCTAAAAAAGCGAAAAAGGTTATTGGTGTTGAGGCTGTACCTGAGGCTATTATAGATGCTAAGGAAAATGCCAAACGCAATAATATTACAAACTGCGAGTTTTTTGTTGGAGACATGAAGGTTGTTTTTAATGAGAACTTTATATCCACACATGGAAGGCCTGATGTTATAATTACAGATCCTCCACGTGATGGTATGCATAAAGACGTAGTAGAGCAGATACTTAAAATTGCACCGCAAAGAGTAGTATACGTTAGCTGTAATTCTGCAACACAAGCACGTGACCTTGCACTAATGGATGAAAAATATAAAGTTACACGTGTACGCCCTGTAGATATGTTTCCGCAAACGCATCATGTGGAAAATGTTGTACTTTTGGAAAAACGATAATTTAAATACGGCCCAGCCTTATGAAAAAAATTTTACCGGCCCTGCTTACTGCTCTCTTTATTGCAAACCTTTTCTGGAGCTGCGAAAAAGATGATATTTGTGCAGAAGGCACCCCAACCACTCCAAGCCTTATTGTAGAATTTTATGATAAAGACAACAGGACTGTATTAAAGCCGGTAACAAATTTCCGATATTCTGTAGGAGGAGCCGAGGCTGATACTTTGCCGGGTGCACCTGATCCATCTCCTCTTGAGCGTATTGAAGTACCATTAAGGACTGATGCTACTTCTACACAATGGTATTTTAGGCTTAGCACACCTGTAACTAATGGTGTTAATCTTAACACAGATATAATTACTTTTAATTATACCACTAACGAAATATATGTATCACGTGCCTGCGGATACAAAACTAACTTTACGCTTAATCCTGATACAAATGAAAACCCAAACCCTGTATTTGAAGATGTACCTGAAGCAGACGGGCTCTGGATACAGGATGTAAGTTTAGAACAGCCAAATATTGAAAACGAAAATGAAGTACATGTTAAGATTTATTACTAAAATCGTTTTAATATTGGTTACTGTTCCTGCATTTGCACAGGAAGACAGCATTGCAGCACCAAAAGTACAACGATATGGTATACGCCTGGGAGCAGATGCTTACCGCCTGGCTCGAACGATTTATGACGACAATTATCGTGGATTTGAAATTGTAGGCGACTATCGTGTTACGAAAAAAATTTATGCAGCCGCAGAAATTGGTAATGAAGAGATAACTGTTGACGATGATCAGCTTAATTTTACTACAAGCGGAAGCTATATTAAAATTGGATTTGATTATAATGCTTATGAAAACTGGCTGGATATGGAGAACATGATCTATGCCGGTGTACGTTATGGCTTTAGCAGTTTTAGCCAAAACCTCAATAGTTACAGCATATATGATAACTCCGGTTATTTTCAGCAGCCTATTATCTATCCAAATACAGAATATTCCGGTCTTACTGCACATTGGGCAGAAATTGTAGGAGGTATAAAAGCAGAGGTTTATGACAACCTTTTTGTAGGCTTTAGTGTAAGGCTGAATATGCTTATTACAGAAAAAAAGCCTAACAATTTTGATAACCTCTACATTCCCGGGTTTAACCGTACTTATGACGGTAGCTTTGGTGCTGGTTTTAACTATACAGTTTCTTATTTTATACCGCTTTATAA
>CAMPIZ010000367.1 GCA_946886675.1 uncultured Flavobacterium sp. | reverse complement strand
ATATAGATGATTAAAGTAGGAATTACCGGACAGGAAGGGTTTGTTGGAACACATTTATATAATACACTTGGATTGTATCCCAATGAATTTGAAAGAGTACCTTATCAAAAGTCATTTTTTGAGAGTGATGAACAACTTGATGCTTTTGTAAAACAATGTGATGTTATTGTGCATCTGGCAGCTATGAACCGTCATAACGACCCCGAGGTGCTTTACAGAACTAACGTAAATCTTGTAGAATCTCTTATTGCTTCACTAGAAAGAACCGGTAATGCGGCTCATGTGCTCATTTCTTCTTCTTCGCAGGAAGAGCGTGATAATCTTTACGGAAGGTCTAAGAAGAAAGGAAGAGAATTATTGGCGCAATGGTGTCAACGAGCAAATGCTATCTTTACTGGGCTTATAATTCCTAATGTTTATGGACCGTTTGGACATCCATATTACAACTCTGTTGTAGCCACATTTTCCCATCAGATTGCGAACGGCGAAACACCACAAATACAAATAGACGGAGATTTAAAGTTGATCTATGTTGGTGAGTTGGTTGAGGAAATCCTGAAAAAAATACGTGAGGCTAAAAATGAGCCGTTTTATATTGTGCCATATACTGCTAATGCTAAGGTTTCACAGCTATTGTCATTGCTTAACTCTTATAAAGTCACATATCAGGATAATGGAGAAATTCCAGAGATCAATAGCGCTTTCGAGTTAAACCTTTTTAATACCTATCGATGTTATATGGATATTAAAAATCATTTTCCGGTTAAATTCACTCAGCATATAGACCCAAGAGGCTCTTTTGTAGAGATTATTCGTTTGGGGATTGGTGGACAAGTTTCTTTTTCCACTACAGTACCGGGAATAACAAGGGGTAACCATTATCATACTAGAAAAATTGAGCGTTTTGCGGTAATTAAAGGGAATGCTCTTATCCAGCTTAGAAAGATAGGGACCGATGAAATACTTGATTTTTATCTTGATGGCGAAGAACCGGCTTATGTAGATATGCCTGTTTGGTATACACATAACATTAAAAATATAGGGAACGAGGTTTTATATACTAATTTTTGGATAAATGAGTTTTATGATCCAAATAATCCGGATACCTATTTTGAAAACGTTTAATAAACATAAAAAAATAATAGCATAGCTATCAGAAAAATATGAAATCAAGACTAAAAGTAATGACGGTTGTAGGTACCCGTCCTGAAATTATAAGACTAGCAAGGATAATGGCTGCTTTAGATGCATCAGCCGCAATTGAGCATGTTATTGTACATACAGGTCAGAACTATGATTATGAGCTTAACCAAATCTTTTTTGAAGACCTGGGAATAAGGAATCCGGATCATTTTCTTAATGCCGCTGGGGCAACAGCAACAGAAACGATAGGGCAGATATTAATCAAGATCGATCCTTTATTGGAATCAGAAAAGCCGGATGCATTTTTAGTGCTTGGAGATACTAATAGCTGCTTGTGTGCAATACCTGCTAAAAAAAGACATATTCCTATTTTTCATATGGAGGCAGGAAACAGGTGTTTTGATCAAAGAGTGCCTGAAGAAACCAATCGTAAGATAGTAGACCATGTTTCAGATATAAACCTTACTTATAGTGATATTGCACGCGAGTATTTGCTGCGTGAAGGATTGCCTGCTGACAGGATTATTAAAACGGGTTCACCAATGTTTGAGGTGCTAAATCACTACTTGACTGATATTAAGTCTTCTGATGTATTAAAAAGGCTGAAGCTGGAAGAAGGTAAATTTTTTGTAGTATCGTCACACCGTGAAGAAAATATTAATAGCGAAAAGAACTTTAAAGGCTTGATGGATAGCCTTAATATGATTGCTGAAAAATATAATTATCCTGTTATAGTTAGTACACATCCGCGTACACACAATATGATTGAAAAAAAGTATATTGTTATGCACGAAAACGTAAGGTTCTTAAAACCACTTGGATTTAATGACTATAATGCGCTTCAGATGAGGTCTTTTGCAGTACTGTCTGATAGCGGAACAATATCTGAAGAATCATCTATTTTAAACTTCCCGGCTTTAAATATTCGTGAAGCTCATGAAAGGCCTGAAGCTATGGAAGAAGCTTCAGTAATGATGGTAGGATTAAATTGCGAAAGGATAATGCAGGCCCTTACTCAGCTTCAGTATCAAAAAACAGGGGAAGAACGTAATTTCAGGCCTGTAGCTGATTACTCTATGCCTAATGTGTCTGATAAAGTAGTAAGGATTGTTTTAAGCTATACAGATTATATTAAAAGAACAGTATGGCAAACCCTTATTTAATCATCTTATTTTTAGGGTTATTTGTTAATCTTTTTTCAAGTATCGAACAGCCAATTGAAAATAGTTATGATTTAACTAAAAGCCTTCCGATCAATTATTCAGTCAACGGAGATATAGACTATACAGCTTACATCCAAAAAGGAATCAATAAATATAGTAATGTAATATTTCCTGATTTTCCTATATTAATTTCTGTAGCAGGAATAAATATAGGGAGTAATAAAAAGATTACTTTTCTAAAGAATAGTAAGATTGTGCTTAAAGGTTCTAAGTCGCAGAGTTATTCAGTGTTGAATTTAAAAAATGTAGAAAATGTAAAAATATATAACCCTAAAATTGTAGG
>CAMPIZ010000366.1 GCA_946886675.1 uncultured Flavobacterium sp. | reverse complement strand
ATTGTCAAGCAAGTCGGCTTCCATACTTTCTGTAATGTATGGTTTTGAAGGCGTTGCTAAATTATCTGTGTCGTAGCGGCCGATCTCATTGGCTGTCTTGATACAAATATGCTCTAAGTATTTTACGTGGGATTTTGTAAAGTTGTTTGACTTGGAGCTAATAACAACTGCATAATTCCAAAAGTCTTTTGATTTGTGATGCATTTTAAGTCGTTCAAAACAGTCTTCAGTTTCTCCTATATAAGAAATTGGTTTTGCCTTGTCTTCATTAACGCCGAAAAGAAAATAAATACCATACTTTCTAACCTCGGGTCTTACTCCGCATTCAGTCAATTTGTTTCTTGGAATTAGAACCGCAATAATCATCCTGTTTGTCAAATCAGCTATTTTAATACTAGTAGGATTGCCATCAGGCAAAAATATTTGGATTGTTTGTGGTATTTGTTTCATAAAAGGATTGAAAGATTAGATCCTATAACAATTAAAAATACTAAAGTTCATTTAGTTCAAAATACACAAAAGTCCTTGCAAACTGCAAGGACTTTTTAATTATTACACTTCCTTTCGTCAGTGCAAGCTTTTGAATTTTTACTTAATACCTGTAAGCTTCCGGCTTGAACGGACCTTCCTTACTAATTCCTAAGTATTCACTCTGCGCAGATGTCAGCTCATCCAGCTCCACACCAATTTTTGCCAGATGCAATCTTGCTACCTTCTCATCCAGGTGCTTAGGCAGCACATATACTTTGTTCTCGTAGCTGTCTGCATTCGTCCACAGCTCAATCTGAGCCAGGGTCTGGTTAGAGAAAGAGTTCGACATTACAAATGACGGGTGTCCTGTTGCGCAACCAAGGTTCACCAGGCGGCCTTCAGCCAGTAAGATGATGTCTTTACCATCTACATTATAAATATCCACCTGTGGTTTGATGGTGTCTTTTGTATTGCCATAGTTGTCGTTCTACCAGGCCACATTAATTTCATATCAATTGCCAATAAAAGTTATAGTTTCAACAGATAGCATTTATTTTTACTCTTCATTTTTTTTTCTATTGCTATCAAGATTTTCAATATCGCTGATGTCTTTTTGTCTGGCATTCGCTTTTTTGTCTGCAATCAAATCTTCATAGCTTAGAAATGATATTTCTGTTCCATCTACAGTAACTAGTTCTCTTTTATCAAATGCTGATCTGAATTTTAAAGGTTTTTTTAATTCAGGTAAAAGGTCAAGGGTAAAATTTTCAAATTCATACCTGAAAAAGGATCTTTTTGGGTCGGGTGTCTGTTCGTCTTTGAATTTTTTTACATCCTGGCCCATATCTTCTAATGCATTCAAAAGCTTAAAGTAATTATCATAAGTTGAGTTATACCAAAAATCCAAATCAGGTTTTTCGGCTATTTCGCCAGCATCATTCATAGAATGTCTATAGTACCCGTGTAATGCAACTGCAGTACCCCCCACAATTAAGTACTCTACGGAAAATTTGTTCAGTGTTTTACAAATACCTAAAATATTATGGGTTAAGCTGCTTTCCATTTTTGGTTTTACCTTTCTTTTTTTTGATGTATTCGCTTTGCAGGCTTTTCAAGAAAGTTTCAAACTCTGAAAAAACATGTGCGTTTGACCAGTCAGAATTGACCTGCTTCTCATCTCTTTTCAAGGCTTCAAAGCTTGTGTATTTTTTCAGTTCTGCCATAATAGTAAAGTTAATCAAATACCTAGATTGCATGAATTAATCAAATGTAATAAGATATATATGGGTTAATAGAGATACCAAAAACCCCTGCTTTCGCAAGGGCTTTTGAATTATTACTTTTTTCCTTCGCTTTCGCTCAGGATGACAAAAAAATATTAATACCTGTAAGCTTCCGGCTTGAACGGACCTTCCTTACTAATTCCTAAGTATTCACTCTGCGCAGATGTCAGCTCATCCAGCTCCACACCAATTTTTGCCAGATGCAATCTTGCTACCTTCTCATCCAGGTGCTTAGGCAGCACATATACTTTGTTCTCGTAGCTGTCTGCATTCGTCCACAGCTCAATCTGAGCCAGGGTCTGGTTAGAGAAAGAGTTCGACATTACAAATGACGGGTGTCCTGTTGCGCAACCAAGGTTCACCAGGCGGCCTTCAGCCAGTAAGATGATGTCTTTACCATCTACATTATAAATATCCACCTGTGGTTTGATGGTGTCTTTTGTATTGCCATAGTTATCATTTAACCAGGCTACATCAATTTCAATATCAAAGTGACCGATATTACAAACGATGGCTTTATCCTTCATTGATTTGAAATGCTCACCTGTGATCAGGTCGCGGCAACCGGAAGCGGTAACAACAATGTCTGCTTCTTTAACTGCATCCTTCATTTTCTTTACTTCAAATCCGTCCATGGCTGCCTGCAGTGCACAGATAGGATCGATCTCGGTAACGATCACACGGCAACCTGCTCCGGCAAGAGATGCAGCGGAACCTTTACCCACATCACCATAACCACCAACAACGGCTACTTTACCGGCCAGCATGACGTCAGTAGCACGGCGGATAGAATCCACCAGGGATTCTTTACAGCCATATTTGTTATCGAACTTGCTTTTTGTAACGGAGTCGTTCACATTGATAGCAGGAACAGGTAAGGTTCCTTTTGCCATTCTTT
>CAMPIZ010000365.1 GCA_946886675.1 uncultured Flavobacterium sp. | reverse complement strand
GTTATCAGGTGATACAGGATTTTTGCGTACTTGGTGAGCTTCCTGGAGAAGAGCATGAAGTAAATCAACCGAGTTGCGAAGTTCACCATTCAAAATCGTTTACTTTTTGTAATACAATATACATATCAACAATTAATTATAATGAGCCTGTAAGGGAGCCGGAAAGATTTGTTGATATAGCTCCCGGAACTTCGGGTGGAGGAGGCCCTACTACAACAGATCCTGTTATACATACTCAGGCAACATTATTATATGACGACAGGCATTTTGTAACAGAGCTAACTCAGGACCAGCTTGACTATTATTATAGTGATGATCCCACAATAAAAGAAACTGTAGGACTTCTTAGATCTCTTTTAGTTTATAACAAGCATGGTGAAAATAACGGTGAGGCTTTTGCTAAGAGCCTCATGGATCTAGGTATAGAAAACCGAGAAGCCGCCCTGGATATTATGAAATACCTGGAGGGTGAATATTATTCACAGGGCGCAATAAGCGCTGCAACTGAAATAGTTGAAATTGTAAGTGAGGATTTATCAGTTAATGGGTATGATAGCAATATTTTAAATATAACCCTTCAAACATTAAAAGGAAACTATTTATATCAGGCTTTTGATGCACAATATTATAACAGTATCGACCCCTATGTTGAAAGCGATTTACAGAATCCAAATAATTGGCCAGGCTGGCAGGCTTATTTTAGTGCTCAGTGCGCAATAATAAAATTTCAGAATCCTGAATATTCGCCTATAAAAGTTTATTGGGAAGCATCTAAAGAGATGGTTCACATAGCTCTTGATATTGTAGGTTTAGTACCAGGAATAGGGGAATTTGCAGATCTTGCAAACGGGATTATATATACCATAGAAGGAGATGGTGTAAATGCAACTTTAAGTTTTGCCGCAACAGTGCCTCTTGCAGGATGGACTGCTGTGGGTATTAAATATGCTAAAAAAGGAATTGATATAACGTCAAATACAAGAACAACTTTACATTGGGTTGTTAAAAGCGGTAATATAATAACTTTTGGTAATCGCGGTCAACTAAGAAAGGTACTCAATTTAGCGACAGGTGATGCAAGGCAGGCTCATCATATTATACCATGGGGAACAAGCACTCATCCTGCTATTCAAAAAGCCGCTTCAAATGCAAATGCTTTTCATATGAATGAAGCTTTAAATGGTATACCTTTAAACACATCAGTTCATTTAGGGAGTCATGGTAACTATGACAACCTAATACGGCAAAGATTAGATGATATACCCGAAAATGCAACACCTGATGAAGCATATGAACAAGTATTAGAAATTATAGACGATGTACGCTCTGCCATATCAGCAAATCCTAATACACATATAAATAATCTAGTTTTTTAATAATGCAATACTTTAGCTTTAACCATAGTTTAGATCCTAAAATTATAGGAAAATATCCCCAATCCGTAAATGTAAAGCAAATGGTTATAACCGGTATAAAAGCCAGGGACATAATTGTTTTAGAAAAAAAAGCAAAAGTTACCGACTTGATAAATGTTATCTTTTTGGAGTATAGCTATAAAAGAGTAATAAGCGGCAAGTTAAAAGATATTGTTGAAAAAAAGCAAAAGTTAAATTTCGAAGAAGTGGTTTTATTTTCAGGAACTACAGAAATTGAAGATTACTGGGCCTTAAGCCATCAGCATAATATCCACATGGAATATGTAGACTATACAAAGAGTGAAATATTATTGCGAAAAAGGAAGCCGGAAGGAGGTACTTATACCGTTAAAGAAGAAGTATCTTCTGAAGAGGAGTTTTATTTTAAAAGGGATCATTACAGAAAAAATAAGATGGGGTTATTGTATATAAGTAAAATAGCATTACATGCCCACATTAAAGATGATTTTTTTCTTTTAAAGGATGTAGAAGGCGGTACAAAATATATTGTTTCGGCAACGCTTAAAGAAGAAATTGAAAAATCGGGTTGTACAGGTATGGAATTTCAGCCTATTGAGCTTAATACAAAAGAATGGATTGGAAGCGAAAGGATAAAAATATATGGGAAAGCTTAAGTAATATGAAAAAGCTTTTTCTTTTCACGTTAATTATTTTTCAGTCTTTGTGCCCAAACCGGACGTAATGTAATTATTATTCTTATAAAGAGGCTGCCAATGGCGGCCTCTTTATATCTTTATACATCAGTTCATTTAGGCAGTCTTGGTAATTATAATGATAAAATCGTTGAAAAATTAGATTTAATACCTGAAACCGCTACACCTAATGAAGCATATGAACAAGTCTTGGACGTTATAAATAGTGTACGTTCTGCCATTTCAGCAAATCCTAACACACATATTAATAATCTAGTTTTTTAATAATGCAATACTTTAGTCTAAACGAGAGCTTGAATTCGAAAATCATTGGGAAATATCCCCAATCCCGAAAAGTAAAAAGCATTACTATACCGGATGTAAAAGCCAGGGATATGATTGTTTTAGAAAAGAAAGCAAAAGTTAGTGATTTGATAAGTGTTGTTTTTCTCTATTATAGCCTTAAAAGAGTAATGAGTGGTAAGTTAAAGAACATATTGGAAAGAGAGAAAAAATTTAATTTTGAAGAAGTGGTTTTATTATCAGGCACTTCAGAAATTGACGATTACTGGGCTTTAAGCAATAAAGA
>CAMPIZ010000364.1 GCA_946886675.1 uncultured Flavobacterium sp. | reverse complement strand
GTTATAACTGTTTTAGCATCTCAACAAAGTTTTATCTACATCGTTATAGTGTTGGCAATTTGTTTACCTTTGGACGCTTTCAAACTAGTTCCTTTATTCTTATTTTTGTATTACTATGAACGAATGTATTTCAGTTTTTGATATGCTCAAAATTGGCGTTGGACCTTCCAGCTCGCACACACTTGGCCCATGGCGAGGTGCGGAGCGATTTCTGCAGGAACTTCGCGATGAAAACATTTTTGATAAAGTTGCCCGTGTTAAGGTAGATTTATACGGATCCCTTTCTCTTACGGGTAAAGGCCATGCCACAGATCTTGCTGTAATGCTGGGCCTTAGCGGTGCAGATCCTGAATATGTGCCTATAGAAAATATACAATTAATAATTGATGCCATAAGCAATAATAAAGAGCTTAACCTGGGAAATGAAAAGATGATAGCTTTTGATCCTGAGGTTGATATTGTGTTTAACAGGGACTTCCTTCCCTTTCATGCCAATGGCTTTACTTTTACAGCTTTTTATGGTGCTACACAATTTATATCTACATTCTACTCTATAGGCGGTGGGTTTGTTGTAAAAGAAGAAAGGACAAACGCTAAGGAAAACGCCATTATAAAATGTGCATTTCCTTTCCCTACAGACAAAGCAACCGATCTTCTGAACTTTACGAGTACAGAAAATAAAAAAATATCGGAAATTGTGTATGAGAATGAAAAATCCATACGCAGTGAAGAAGAAATTCATAAAGAACTGATGCGCGTATGGGAAACCATGCTGGAATGCATGTATATAGGCTGCCATACCGAAGGTGTACTGCCGGGTGGTTTAAATGTGCGTCGCAGAGCTTATGATATGCATAAAAACCTTATTGGCGACCTGCCTTATAATTCTCCTCAGGAGTGGCTGCAGGTTATACGCCAAACCGAGGTTAAATTCAGGCAGATACTTAAATGGGTTAGCTGTTTTGCACTGTCTGTAAATGAAGTTAATGCAGCCCTGGGCCGAGTAGTTACAGCCCCTACAAATGGTAGTGCTGGTGTTATACCTGCTGTATTAATGTATTATATGGTTATAGAAAATCACGATGCAAATGAGGAGCAAATAAAACAATTTCTTATGGTAGCAGGTGAAGTAGGCAGTATCTTTAAAAAAGGTGCAACTATATCTGCCGCGATGGGCGGTTGCCAGGCAGAAATTGGAGTTTCATCGGCTATGGCCGCGGCTGCACTTTGTGAGGTAATGGGTGGTTCGCCGGAACAATGCCTTATAGCCGCAGAAATTGCGATGGAGCATCATCTTGGTATGACCTGCGACCCTATAGGCGGGCTGGTACAGATACCATGTATAGAGCGTAATACTATGGGCGCTATTAAAGCTATTAATGCCGCAGAGCTTGCACTGGAAACTGATCCTAAAAACGCAAAAGTGCCTCTTGATAAGGTAGTTGACACTATGTGGCAAACTGCAAAGGATATGAATAATAAATACAAAGAGACATCTGAAGGCGGACTTGCCGTTACCGTGAATAACGCAGACTGCTAAACAGAATATTATATCATAATACGCGTGTAGATTTTAATATTTACATGCGTTTTTTTATTTTCTTCTGGTGTCTATAATGTATATAATTTTCCACAGGCCACTATCATTATACAGCATAAATGAATTTACTCCCTTGTGGCTCATACTACCATTAATATAAAATTCATAGGGTGTCCAAACATGAGCCATAGCCCCATCTGTTTTTATAGTATAATCCAGCAGTCTCTCCTCTATTTTCATATCCCTTGGAATCGCTGCGACAGATTTATAAAAATCATTACTTTCTTCAGTAATAAGGCTTGTACTACCATCCTTATTAATCTTAACCGATTGAAGTTTAAGACCATCATCACATACTGATTGTATTTTAATGGTGTCAGCAGTATGAAGGCCTTCAAAAAAGGTGTTAATGCTTTTCCTTATTTCCTGTTCCTGGGCAACGGTAATCTGTACAACAAATAAACACAGTATTAATATTATTTTTTTCATTGTAACCTTGTTTTCTGTATTAGGTGCTAAACACATGTTATTGTTACAGTAAAATCCCAATAAAACTGTAACAGCCTGCAAATTCTTAACTCAATTTACTACTTTTACCATCTTAAAATTTTGGGTTATGTCAACAGCAAAAAAAGATTATAAAAGAATTACCACAAGATCTTTAATAGAAATGAAAGCAAACGGAGAAAAAATCTCCATGCTTACTTCTTATGACTTTACAATGGCAACCATTGTAGACGGTGCCGGTGTAGATGTTATACTTGTAGGCGACTCTGCCTCAAATGTAATGGCAGGGCATGAAACCACATTACCTATTACTCTGGACCAAATGATTTATCATGCTTCCTCTGTTGTAAGAGGTATTAAAAGGGCACTTGTAGTAGTAGATCTTCCCTTTGGCAGTTATCAGTCAGACTCAAAAGAGGCATTGCGTTCATCCATCAGGATCATGAAGGAAAGTGGTGCACATGCAGTAAAGCTTGAAGGCGGAAGTGAAATTAAAGATTCTATAAAAAAAATATTAAATGCCGGTATCCCGGTTATGGGGCACTTAGGCCTTACACCTCAGTCTATATATAAATTTGGTACTTATACGGTTCGTGCCAAAGAAGAAGCCGAAGC
>CAMPIZ010000363.1 GCA_946886675.1 uncultured Flavobacterium sp. | reverse complement strand
GATATATAGGTATTTTAAGTTTTTTAATGATTTTATTTTTAGTTTCGTAATACCAGATTATTCATTGTGCACCATGATAAAAACTTTACTTTACTCATTATTAGCTTTATTTTTTACTAACATTCTATTTGCCGCAGGTAGTTCAGCCCTTCCGCCGCCAGTTAATGACGATTGTGCCGGAGCTACGGTACTAACTCCTAATCCGGGTGAAACCTGCCTTTCTTCAGCATGGGCCGGATTCTCGCAGGCAACCGTGTCAGCGCAGGGCAGCATTTGTACTGCTTTAAATGGTGCAGATATATGGTATGAATTTACGGCATCTTCAACAGCCCATAATATAAGCCTCTCCAGTTTTTTTGGTACACCACAGCCTATGGTGATCGTTGTATATGAAGGCGATTGTGCTGCTTTAAATCAGTTGTATTGCAGCACAAATAATGTAGTAATTGCTTCAGGGCTCACAATTGGCGATACATATAAGGTTAAAATTTATTTTAACCATGCGGCGCCAAACCTTACCAACACTTTTTCAGTTTGTATAACCACTCCGCCGCCACCGGCAGATAATAACCAGACAGAGTGTTTAATAACAACTGTAAATTATGATTTTGAAACGCCTACACCACCGGCTACAACAACATTTCCGTTTTTTCTTAACCATAATGTAGTGCAGGGGTGGAGGACTACTGCTACAGACCAGATGATGGAATTTTGGCCTACGCCAAATTATGAAAATGTTCCTGCCTATAGTGGTACACAGTTTATAGAGCTTAATGCCAATCTTGTTTCGGGGGTGTATCAGGATTACAGTACGCCGCAATCTACAGTATTCAATTATGCATTTGCCCACAGGGGCAGGCAGGGTACAGATACTTGTCAGTTATTGGCAGGCCCTCCTGGTGGCCCTTATGTCCCTGTAACTTCTGTGTCCACTGGCAATACAGCCTGGAGTTATAATACCGGCACTTATACGGTTCCTGCGGCACAGCCTGTAACCCGTTTTATTTTTCAGTCGGTTTCCAGTGTAGGAGGCGCAAGTGTGGGTAATTATTTGGATGCCATAAGTTTTACTGCCAATAACGGAATTTTATCTGAGAATCCGTATTATATGAACTGTGGCGACGTAGTCGCCAACCTGGAGTCTGCCGGTACAGGTACCTGGGTTGCACATGCCGATAATCCTACTGCTACTGTAATATCAGACCCTACTGCTAATGATGTACAAATATCAGGTTTCGGTACAATGGGGTCTTATTATTATGATTGGGTAACCGAATATTGCACCAGCACAATAGAGCTTTCTTATACAGGGCCGGAGCCTTCATCTCCAAACATTGTAGACATTTCATATTGCCAGAACCAAACGGCAGTACCTATTGATATAACACCCGATCCGGGGCATACGATACTTTATTATTTTAATAATACGCTTCAGTCAGGGCCGCCTACGCCTGATACTTCTGTCGTAGGAACCCTCACATACCAGCTAATTCATGTTTCGGATGTAGGCTGTGAAAGTGTGGCATATCCTTTAATAGTTACTATTAACCCTGCACAAACTGCGGTTACCGCTTTTACACTTCCTGAAGCTGTTTGTACAAGTGATGGATTGATAACACCTGAAACTGATCCTGATTTTACTGAAGGAGGAGTATTTAGCGCTTCTGCAGGATTAGCTATAGACTCTGCCACAGGTGTAATTGATTCCGGTGCAAGTACTCCCGGAACTTATGATGTTACATATACTGTTGCAGATGATTTTGAAAACTGTTTGTCGGCAGATA
Organism: uncultured Flavobacterium sp.; assembly: GCA_946886675.1. Next base: position 880 of record CAMPIZ010000363.1, on the reverse strand, counting down.
GCACAACAGTGCCAATTACTATTAATGAAGCACCCGTACTTCAGTCTGCTGCACCTTTAGAGCTTTGCGACGATGTATCCAATGATGGTTTTGAAGAGTTTAATTTATCACCGGCTATTGATGAGATAGTTAACGGCCAGTCAGGATTAACGGTAACAGTTCACGAAAGCCTTGTGAATGCTCAAAATAATATAGACGAATTACCTGTACTATTTACTAACGATGTACCGGGCGGGCAAACACTTTATGTTAGGGTTGTAGAAACAGCTACTACAACAGACTGTTATTCTATCGAAATAATTGACCTTATTGTAAATCCGGTTCCTATACCTGCGGATAATATTGCACCTATAATTGTTTGTGATGATGATTTTGATGGCGTTATGATTTTCGACCTTACCACCAAAGATGCGGAGGTTACTAATGGCGCTGCCAATGTGGTGGTTACCTATTTCACTACCCAGGCCGATGCGGAGAATGATGTAAACCCGGTTGCGGATGCCACGGCTTATGCCAACACTACGCCATGGGAAGAGGTAGTTTGGGCCAGGCTGTACAATACGGCTACAACCTGTTATAACACCACCTCGTTCACTTTGGTTGTCAACCCGCTTCCGCGTATTGTATCGGAAAACCCTGCAAGTCCTGATTTTGGGAACCTGCAGCCGATGTACGCCTGTGAGGAAGTACCGGGCCAGGGTGATTTCATACTGCACGATTACGATACCTATCTAAAAGACGGCGCAGCCGGTGTGGAGGTAACCTATTTCCCTACCCAGGCGGCAGCCGATGGGGGTAACACTGCCGATGAGCTTCCGGATCTTCTTACAAGCCCTACAACAACTATTTATGCCAGAGTACAAAATATAGCTACAGGCTG
>CAMPIZ010000362.1 GCA_946886675.1 uncultured Flavobacterium sp. | reverse complement strand
AGCAAGGGCATCGGCCTCTTTCTGTCGTTCCATAGCAACTACTTTTTCGGGTGCGCCACTCACAAACTTTTCATTAGACAGTTTTGCCTGAACTGATTTAAGGAATCCCTGATTATATTTAAGTTCTTCCTCAAGCTTGGCTATCTCCTCCTCTACGTTAATACTGTCTCCTGCAGGGATAAAATACTCATTAGACTTAACCCTGAAAGTAAGTGCACCGTTTACAGTTTCAGACACATACTCCATCGCCGATACATTACCCAGTTTAGTAATAATACTGTCAAAATAATCTGAAGCATTATCATTATTAATAACTTTAAGTTCAATTGTATCTTTAAATGGTATGTTCTTATCTTTTCTTATTGTCCTTATTCCTGCAATAACCTCGGCAGCAAAGTCAAAATCAGCTATTAGCTTCTCGTCAAACTGCTTTGTCTCCGGCCATTTAGCAATTATAAGTGCATCTTCCGGAGTTCTTTCCGCTATATGCTGCCATATTTCTTCCGTAAGGAAAGGCATAAACGGATGCAGCAACTTCAGGTTGTTTTCAAGCATCTCTATAGCCTTATCAAAAGTAGCCCTGTCGATAGGCTGCTTATATCCGGGCTTGATCATTTCCAGGAACCACGAACAGAAATCATCCCATACCAGCTTATAAATTGCCATAAGGGCATCAGATATCCTGTACTTTTCAAAGTGGTCCTCTATTTCTGCCAGCGTTTTTTGCAGCTTGGCCTCATACCATGCAATAGTTTTTTTAGAATGTTCCGGCTGCGCTATATCGGCAACTTCCCATCCTTTTATCAGCCTGAAAGCATTCCATATCTTGGTACTGAATCCTTTACCCTGATTACATAGCTCCTCATCAAACAAAATGTCATTACCCGCCGAAGCGCTTAGCAACAATCCTACACGAACACCATCTGCACCAAACTTTTCAATAAGATCCAGCGGGTCTGGCGAATTACCTAACGATTTAGACATTTTCCTTCTTTGCTTATCCCTTACAAGGCCTGTAAGATAAACATTGGTAAATGGCTTTTCTCCGGCATATTCATATCCGGCAATTATCATTCTGGCTACCCAGAAGAAAAGAATATCCGGTCCGGTAACAAGATCGTTAGTAGGATAGTAATATTTATAGTCCTCGTTTTCGGGATCCATAATGCCGCCAAAAACTGCCATTGGCCACAACCATGAAGAAAACCAGGTATCAAGCGCATCAGGATCCTGCCTTAAGCTGTCCATTGTTAACCCTGCATTACCTGTTTTTTGTCTGGCAAGTTCAAGAGCTTCATCTTTTGTTTCCGCAACTACATACTCTTCTTTACCCTCGCCATAATAGTAAGCCGGTATCTGTTGGCCCCACCACAATTGGCGCGAAATATTCCAGTCGCGTATATTTTCCATCCAGTGGCGGTATGTATTTTCAAAGCGTTTAGGATAGAGCTTTACATCTTCTGTTTCAAGAACAGCCTTAATAGCCGGCTTTACCAGTTCTTCCATTTTAAGGAGCCATTGATCCGAAAGTCTTGGCTCTATAACCGCCTTGGTTCTTTCAGATGTACCAACTTTATTAATATGGTTTTCTGTTTTTTCAAGACTACCTATAGTTTGCAGTTCTTTAGCAATTTCATCCCTTACTGCAAAACGATCTTTTCCTGCATAATGAAGTCCGTAACTGTTAAGGGTAGCATCTTCATTAAATATGTCTATAATTTCAAGATTATGACGTTCGCCAAGATCTTTATCATTTACATCATGGGCTGGCGTTACCTTAAGGCATCCTGTACCAAACTCCATATCCACATATTCATCAAAAATAATTGGGATAACACGATTGGCAATAGGTACAATAGCTTTCTTACCTTTAAGATGTGCATAACGTTCATCATTCGGGTTAATGCATATTGCAGTATCACCTAATATGGTCTCAGGTCTTGTTGTTGCAATAACAACATAGTCTTCACTACCTTCAATCTTATATTTCAGATGATACAACTTCCCCTGTCTTTCCTCATAAATCACTTCCTCATCAGAAAGGGTTGTTTTTGCTTCAGGATCCCAGTTCACCATACGGTACCCCCTGTATATCATACCTTTATTATACAAGTCCACAAAAGAACGGATTACGGAAGCCGTCATATCAGCATCCATAGTAAATTTGGTACGCTTCCAGTCGCATGAAGCTCCCAGTTTTTTAAGCTGTTCTAGTATTACACCGCCATACTTGTCAGTCCATTCCCAGGCATGCTTTAAGAATTCTTCTCGCGTAAGATCATTTTTATTAATACCCTCAGCTTTAAGTTTAGCTACAACTTTTGCCTCAGTAGCAATAGAAGCATGATCTGTACCCGGTACCCAGCAGGCATTAAAGCCTTTAAGCCTCGCCCTTCTTATAAGCACATCCTGTATAGTATTATTAAGCATGTGCCCCATGTGCAGCACGCCTGTAACGTTGGGAGGAGGTATTACTAAGGTATAAGGTGTCCTTTGATCCGGCTCTGAATGAAAATAATTATGTTCCATCCAGTAGTCGTACCATTTCTTCTCTGCAGCTTTAGCGTCAAATTGAGCTGGTATAGTCATAACTCTTTGTAGTATAATATATTAAATAAATTATGGTCTGATTTTTGTAAATTGTATGCAAAAGTAACTATATATG
>CAMPIZ010000361.1 GCA_946886675.1 uncultured Flavobacterium sp. | reverse complement strand
TTTAATAAGTATGCTTCTAAATTTCTGTATGTTTTTAAGTGCCATTCCTGTTCCCCTTACTACAGCCCTTAACGGATCTTCTGCAATATAAACCGGCAGGTCTGTTTTTTGCGAGATCCTTTTATCAAGGCCTCTTAGCATAGATCCACCACCGGCAAGATAGATACCTGTATTATAAATATCGGCAGCAAGTTCTGGTGGAGTTTGCGAAAGTGTTTCCATTACGGCATCTTCTATACGCTGTATCGATTTATCAAGTGCTTTTGCTATCTCACGGTAAGATACGTCTACCTGTTTAGGCTTTCCTGTTAAAAGGTCACGGCCCTGTACAGACATGTCTTCCGGAGCAGAATCAAGATCCTCAAGCGCGGCGCCTATCTGTATTTTTATTTTCTCAGCTGTAGTTTCTCCTACAAAGAGGTTGTGCTGGGTTCTCATGTAGTATACAATGTCGTTTGTAAATACATCGCCCGCAATTTTAACGGATTTATCGCACACGATACCGCCAAGCGCTATTACAGCAATTTCGGTAGTTCCCCCGCCTATGTCTACAATCATGTTTCCTTTAGGCTGCATAATATCTACACCAATACCTATAGCAGCAGCCATAGGTTCATGGATAAGATATACCTCTTTACCGTTTACCCTTTCGGCCGATTCTTTTACCGCACGCATCTCCACTTCGGTAATACCGGAAGGTATACAGATAACCATGCGAAGGGCAGGGGTGAAAAGTCTCTTTTTGAGTGCCGGGATACTTTTGATAAACATTTTTATCATTTCTTCCGAAGCGGCAAAGTCAGCAATAACCCCATCCTTAAGCGGACGTATGGTTTTTATGTTTTCATGGGTTTTACCCTGCATCATGTTTGCCTCTTTCCCCACGGCAATAATTTTACCGGTAACCCGGTCCCGGGCTACTATGGAAGGACTGTCAATAACTACTTTGTCATTATGTATAATGAGGGTATTTGCGGTACCAAGGTCAATAGCAATGTCCTCGGTCATGAAATCAAAAAATCCCATATTTATCGTCTAGGGTTTAGTTATTTAATAAAAGAATGCAAACAAAAATAATAAATTAATGTTTAAAATGACGTGTTCCTGTAAATACCATTGCAACATTATTTTCGTTGCAGTAATTTATACTTAACTCATCCTTTATTGAACCGCCCGGTTGTATTACAGCAGTTATGCCTGCCTGCTTAGCCAGCTCTACGCAATCCGGGAAAGGGAAGAACGCATCACTTGCCATAACAGCGCCGTTAAGGTCAAAATTAAACGACTTTGCTTTATCTACAGCCTGCCTTAATGCATCAACACGAGACGTTTGGCCTGTGCCGCTGGCAAACAGCTGTTTGTTTTTTGCAAAAACAATGGTATTGGATTTAGTATGCTTACAAATTTTTGAAGCAAACAACAGGTCTTCCACTTCCTGTTCAGTAGGTGAAGTTACTGTAACGGTTTGCAGATGTTCTTTATTGTCTGTAATATTATCTTTATCCTGTACCAGTAATCCGTTTAAACAGGTTCTTACTTGTTTTGCAGGAAGTTGTACATCATGCTGAACTAAAATTATCCTGTTTTTCTTTTCCTGAAGAATTGCAACAGCATCATTATCATATCCCGGAGCAATAACCACCTCACAGAAAAGTTTGTTTATTTCCTCGGCTGCAGCTTTATCAATTTTTGTATTAGATATCAGTACACCACCAAAAGCAGAAGTAGGGTCGCCTGCAAGTGCATCCAGGTAAGCTTCTTTTACACTGCTTCTTGTAGCAAGGCCACAGGCATTGTTATGTTTAAGGATAGCAAATGTTGGGTTGTCATTCTTAAATTCCTGCATAAGGTTTACCGCAGCATCTACATCAAGCAGGTTGTTGTAAGAAAGTTCCTTACCGTGAAGTTTGGTAAACATTTTGTCAAATTCACCAAAGAAAAAGCCTTTTTGGTGCGGGTTTTCGCCATAGCGAAGCACCTGCCCATCGGCTATACTTTCTTTGTAATAAGTTTCGTCTGTATTAAAGTAATTAAATATTGCTGTGTCATAGTTAGATGATACGTGGAATGCCTTTGTTGCAAACATTTTTCTTTCTTCCAGCGTAGTCGCACAGTCATTTTTTGTTATAGTTTCTAAGAACTGGCTGTATTCGTTTACCGAAGCAACAATAACAGTGTCTTTAAAGTTCTTGGCGGCAGCCCGTATAAGTGAAATACCACCTATGTCTATTTTTTCGATTATATCTGCTTCTGAAGCTCCGGAAGCTACCGTTTTTTCAAAAGGGTACAGATCAACAATGACCAGGTCTATCTGCGGGATATTGTATTCCTTCATTTGCTGTACATCCGATTCGTTATCCTGACGGTTAAGTATACCTCCGAAAACTTTCGGGTGAAGTGTTTTAACCCTTCCTCCAAGTATTGAAGGATAAGAAGTTACATCTTCAACCGGAACAACCGGGATGCCTAAATCCCTGATGAAAGATTCTGTTCCTCCGGTAGAATAAATAGTTACCGAATGCTCGTGAAGTTTTTTTACAATTGGTTCTAAACCGTCTTTATCAAATACGGAAATTAGTGCAGATGAAATTTTTTTTGTCGTACTCATTTTGATGCGTGTTCTAAAGGTGCAAAAGTAGTTATTGTACACCTAACATTCAAAGCGATATGA
>CAMPIZ010000360.1 GCA_946886675.1 uncultured Flavobacterium sp. | reverse complement strand
AATATCGATAGGAACGCCCGAAAAATCGAAGTTCTCCCTTAGTTTATTTTCTATAAATCTCCTGTAAGGTTCTTTTACATATTGCGGCAGGTTACAGAAAAATACAAACTGAGGTGTTGGAGTAGGCAGCTGCATACAAAACTTGATTTTTACATATTTACCTTTAAGTGCCGGTGGCGGCATATTTTCAATTATAGGCAGCATTAACTCATTAAGTTTTGATGTTGCTATACGCTGTTTACGGCTTTCAAATACGTGAACTGAGGTTTCAAGAGCCTTAAGCAAACGTTGCTTGGTAACTGCAGAAACGAATAAGATAGGCACATCGGTAAACGGCTGCAATTCCTCGCGGATTCTTTTTTCATAATCGCGGGTGCTCATGGTATCTTTTTCTATAAGATCCCATTTGTTTACGAGTATTACAACACCTTTTCGGTTTTTTTCGGCAAGCCAGAATATACTTTGATCCTGTCCTTCAAATCCTCGCGTAGCATCTATTACCAATATACAGATATCGCTATGCTCTATAGCTCTCACGGAACGCATAACCGAATAAAATTCAAGGTCTTCTTTTACCTTAGCCTTGCGTCTGATACCTGCCGTATCTACAAGGTTGAATTCAAACCCAAAACGGTTATAACGTGTGTCTATGGCATCGCGGGTTGTACCGGCAATATCTGTAACAATATAGCGATCTTCGCCAATAAGGGCATTAATAAACGATGATTTTCCTGCATTTGGACGGCCTACTACAGCAAATCTTGGCAAAGCCTCTGCATTTTCATCTGGCTCTTCGGCATCAGGTAATAGCTTTACTAAAGAATCAAGAAGCTCACCTGTACCGGAACCACTCATGCCGGCAATAGTATAATATTCGCCAAGCCCAAGATTATAAAATTCATAGGCATCTTTTTCGCGCATGGCGTTATCAACTTTATTAACAGCCAGCATTACCGGTTTGGTTACCTTGCGTAGCAATTTGGCAACCTCATCATCCATAGGGGTAATGCCTTCTTCAACATCAACTACAAAAATAATAACATCGGCCTCATCTATAGCCAGTTCTACCTGACGGCGTATTTCGGCCTCAAAAATATCGTCTGAGCCTTTTATGTAACCACCGGTATCAATAACCGAGAACTCTCTTCCGTTCCATTCGCTTTTGCCGTAATTCCTGTCGCGCGTAACACCGCTTACAGAATCTACTATAGCTTCCCTTCGCTGTATAAGCCTGTTAAATAAGGTTGATTTACCTACATTAGGCCTTCCCACTATGGCTACGATATTATTCATTTTGTTATTTTAAAATTTTTGCAAAAGTACGCTAATATGTTGTAATGTCATAAAGTTAAAAGTTGTAAAGTTTTTACTTTACTAATAACTGTAACTATATACTGATAACTATTTCTGATTGTACCCGAACCTTCTTAGCTGGTAGGCATTGCTTCTCCAGTTTTTATTGACTTTTACAAACATTTCGATATGTATTTTTTTGCCAAAAAACTTTTCTAGGTCTTCACGCGCTTGTATGCCAACTTTTTTAAGGGCAGAACCTTTATGCCCAATTATGATGCCTTTTTGGGTATCACGCTCTACCATTATAACCGATTTGATCCTTATAATATCGTCATCCTCAAGAAATTCTTCGGTTTCGATCTCTACGGCATAAGGTATCTCTTTGTCATAATTAAGAAGTATTTTTTCCCGTATGGTTTCGTTTACAAAAAAGCGTTCGGGCTTATCGGTTAGCGCATCTTTAGGGTAGTATGGAGGCGACTCCGGTAACAACTCCACAATTCGGTTAAATACCTGTGCAACATTAAAGTTTTCCAGTGCAGATATTGGGTAAATCTCGGCATTAGGCACTTTTTCTTTCCAAAGACCTACTTGTTCTTCCAGCTGTTCCTGTGAAGACTTGTCTATCTTGTTAAGCAATAGCAGTACCGGTATTTTTGCGTGTATTATTTTATTAAAAAAAGCTTCGTCCTTAAGTTCTTTTTCGCCAATTTCTACCATGTAAACTAGTACATCAGCGTCCTCAAAAGCCGACTTTACAAAATCCATCATGGATGTCTGCAATTCATAAGCGGGCTTGATGATACCCGGTGTATCTGATAGTACCACCTGAAAATCTTCTCCGTTTACAATACCCAGTATCCTGTGGCGTGTTGTTTGCGCCTTAGATGTAATAATAGAAAGGCGCTCGCCTACAAAGGCATTCATAAGGGTAGATTTACCCACATTGGGGTTACCTATTATATTAACAAAACCTGCTTTATGTGACATGTGAAAAAAAGTTATGCTGCAAAGGTAGGCATATCAGGGCAATAGAAGAAATAAAAAGATTTTTACCTGTTTTTCTTGCAGTTCTGTGTAATGGTTGTATCTTTGTGCCTGTAAACATCGCGGGATAGAGCAGTAGGTAGCTCGTCGGGCTCATAACCCGAAGGTCACTGGTTCGAGTCCAGTTCCCGCTACTAAGTAAGACCCATTAGTTAAAAGCTGATGGGTTTTTTGTTTATACCAGGTAATTTATGGATTTAAAACAAATGATAGGGTATCTCATTCCTTTAGGATTAATTGTGGCAGGTATTATGCTAAAGCTATCGAAGAAAGAAGAATTACACAATTTAAAAAAGCGATGGCTTGTTTTTGTAATTATAGGTTTTTTAC
>CAMPIZ010000359.1 GCA_946886675.1 uncultured Flavobacterium sp. | reverse complement strand
AAGCATTACAATAAATCTATACGCGAACCCCGAAAGTTTTGGGATAAAATTGCTGATGAAAATTTTACCTGGTACCAGAAATGGGATAAAGTAGTTGAATTTGATATGCAGGAAGCAGATGTAAAGTGGTTTTTAAATGCTAAAGTAAACATTACTAAAAACTGTATAGACAAGCATCTTGCCAAAAGAGGGGAGAAGACTGCAATTATTTTTGAACCTAATAATCCTGAAGAAGATTCCCTGCATATAACGTATAATGAACTTTATGACCGTGTAACAAAAATGGCTAATGTTCTTAAAGAGCAGGGAGTTAAAAAAGGGGATAGGGTTTGTATTTACCTTCCCATGATACCCGAGCTGGCTGTTTCGGTATTGGCCTGTGCACGCATTGGAGCTGTTCATTCTGTAATATTTGCCGGTTTTTCATCATCGGCTGTAGCTACAAGGGTGAATGATCTTGAATGTAAACTTGTTATAACTTCAGATGGTGCTTACAGAGGTAACAAAACCATAGACCTGAAAGGTATAATTGATGAAGCGCTGCAAAAATGTCCTGGCGTAGAACAGGTTTTGGTTGTAAAAAGAACCAATACGGATATTAACATGAAAGATGGGCGCGATAAATGGCTGCAACCACTATTGGATGAAGCTGTGCCTAATAACGTGGCTGAAATTATGGATGCTGAAGACCCTTTGTTTATACTCTATACATCCGGTTCTACAGGTAAACCAAAAGGGATGCTGCACACAACCGCCGGTTACATGGTTTATACAGCATATACCTTTAAAAATATATTTAATTATGAAGAGAATGATGTGTACTGGTGTACAGCCGACATAGGCTGGATAACAGGGCACTCTTATATTGTATACGGGCCTTTACTAAACGGAGCTACTACGGTTATTTTTGAAGGAGTGCCTTCTTATCCTGATTACGGACGCTTTTGGGAAGTTATAGATAAACATAAAGTAACACAATTTTATACAGCACCTACAGCTATCCGGTCATTAGCAAAGGAAAACTGGGAGTGGGTAAACAAACATGACCTTTCTTCATTAAAGGTAATTGGTTCTGTAGGGGAACCTATAAACGAAGAGGCATGGCACTGGTATAACGACCATGTAGGCAAAAAGAAGTCGCCTGTTGTAGACACCTGGTGGCAAACAGAAACAGGAGGTATTATGATTTCGCCTATACCTTTTGTTACCCCAACAAAACCAACTTATGCCACATTACCATTACCAGGTGTTCAACCGGTTCTTATGGATGAAAAGAGGAATGAGATTGAAGGCAATCAGGTAGTAGGTAGCCTTTGTATTAAGTTTCCGTGGCCGGGTATGGCGCGTACAATATGGGGAGACCATCAAAGATTTAAAGAAACTTATTTTACAGCCTTTCCCGGTAAGTACTTTACGGGAGATGGCGCTTTAAGGGATGAAGTTGGCTATTATCGTATAACAGGAAGGGTGGATGATGTGGTTATAGTATCCGGACATAATCTTGGTACCGCACCTATTGAAGATGCAATTAACGAACATCCTGCGGTAGCCGAATCGGCTATTGTTGGTTTCCCTCATGATGTTAAAGGTAATGCGCTATATGGCTTTATAATATTAAAAGAATCAGGAGAAGGCCGTGACAGGGATAATCTGAGAAAAGAAATTAATGAGCATATATCCAGCCATATTGGCCCTATTGCAAAGCTTGATAAAATTCAGTTTGTAAGCGGCCTGCCAAAAACTCGATCCGGTAAAATTATGCGTCGCATATTAAGAAAAATAGCCGAAGGTGATTTTTCAAACTTTGGAGATACAACAACCCTTTTAAACCCTGAAATAGTAGATGAAATAAAACAGGAAAAACTATAAAATCCCATCCAAATCCAACTAAAAACTAAACATTAACCAATTAATTATGCATTACAAACACTTAACGCTTGTAATGCTGCTTATTTCCTTAACAGGTTTTGGGCAGCGTTATGAGTTTGATACTTTTACTGAGTATCAGTTCAAAAAAAGTGAACAGGCTGGTATTGACAAAACTTTTGAGTTTTCTAATTCAAAGGATAACAGTTATATACTATCTGTTCTGGAAGACGGTAAACAGGTTACCTTAACTTTTCTTCATGCTTCAGGCCAAAAGGCAGTACTAAAAATGCCTAAACAAAGCTTTTTTGATGAAGAAAACATTTTGGTAAACTGCTCCTCTACACAAAAACAGGACTTAACTTTTGCTCAGGAGGCAGTAGTAAGTTTTGATTTTATGAAATTAAGCGACACTATTATCAAAAAAGACACTTTGCAACATTATGTTATACGTACTGTTGACAGTGATGTGGCAAAAGAGGTAGGAGAGAGGCACTTTATAATACAAAAGAGTACCGATTTTCATTTACCTAATGTGACACCCGGCACGATACCTTATTTTTGCTGGGCCTCAGGCAAGACATTGCCAAGTGGACTTTTTAGGCAGACATATATTGTAAAAGATGAAGAGCTATTAGAAAAAATGATACTAATGGATTATAGAAAGCAAAAAAAAGTGCTCGTTATAGAAAGAGGATGTAAGTATTAAATTTGTATATATCGCTGCCTGTTTAAAACACAGGCAGCGATATTAATTAATTACCTTTTTTATGAAAACATTTTTTAAAGAAGCATTTGAGTATACACATCATTAT
>CAMPIZ010000358.1 GCA_946886675.1 uncultured Flavobacterium sp. | reverse complement strand
GCTCTGCATTGGTTTCAATTGCTTCTGCTTTGTTGCATAAGTCTTTTATTTTTGAAGCATTGGTATCCTTATCCATTTTACTATCCATCCACCCCCCGGTAGTTAAACACAATGCAGCATAATAATATGGCAGCCATTGCGTTTTTTCAGCATCGCCAATGCGTTCAAAAGCATTTGACAACTCTATAAGATCAGCTACATCTTTTGTAGTTTCCATCTGCGATAGCTTAGCTTCCATCGCCTTTACATATTTTTCATTCTGGGCAAACAGTGCAGTTGCCGTAAAAGTTATTAAAGCAATACAAAGGATATGTTTCATTTTTTCAGTTTTTCTCCTTTCCCTTAAAAGGATGTGTTTATGAATATAAGACCCCAAAGGGAACGGGGTTTGGAACTATAAATTATTATTAATAGCCTCTTCCGTCCTGTCTACTCCCAGGCTTATAAAAGCGCCGATAAATACAAATGTTTTGGAAGGAGGTAATATGGCCGACTTCCGGTAACCATTGTACGAATAATTATAACCATATACCTGGTCAATACCAAAAATATTGTTAACCGATAATACCAGTACAGTAAACCTGCGGCTCTCTTTATTAAAGAGGTTGGGCAAATAGTTGGCGCTGAAACTTATATTGTGATAATCTTTCGTTTTGCCAATATCGGAAAATTTATAATTGCTGTCATCGTATATGATATTATAATAGGGCCGTCCACTTGCATAGGTATACGACATGTTGAATCCTGCTTTCCATTGGGTAACAAATTTTTTCATAACCAGGGAAACGGTATGCTTTGCTGCAAAGTTCGGTTGTATAGCATAGGGGAAATTGATGAAATCTCTTTTGGTATCGAGGTAAGAATAGGATATCCAGTAATCAAAGTCCTTAAAAGTTTTTTTATCGCGCCAAAAAAATTCAATGCCTTTTGCATCACCATGGCCATTATTATTTACTGCAATCTGCTGATTAGGATTGATCATATCCGTTTTTATAAGATCCTTATACTTTTTATAGAATATTTCTGCCCGGAAAGTAGTCTTGTCCGTTACACTCTGGTACTGGGCGATGTAATGTGTGGCTTTTGAAAAAGTAAGTATGTCCGGGGAGGGGAAATATTTTGTTTCAGGATTTTGGTAAAAAATCCCATAAGCCACTGATGCCTGGCTTTGTCTGCCCGTTTTATAGGCCAGGGCAATTCTTGGCGCTATATTGTTTTTATTCACAAGAGAAGCATGTTCAAACCGGCCACCCAATTTTGCTGCCAGGTCGTTGGTAAGATATATGTCTGTTTCTGCAAATAAAGCTGTTGTATTATCAATGATACTGTTGGAAAATATTGATCCCGTATATAAAGTATACCCTGTTTTATCATTGCTGTAATTATATTCTGTACCAAATCGCAATACTGAGATTCCCCTGAGTCGTTTATCAAATACCAGTTTTGCATTAAAGTAATTGCCCCGTGCAGAAACATCAAAAGTTTTATATTCGAGGCTGCGTATAATAACATCTTTATTAAATGCATCCTGCAGTCCACCACGAATATTGTCTCTGTTGTTGCTGTAAGATATGCCTGTATTCAGCTTCCAGCCGTCGCCTAAATTTTCCCTGTATGCCATGTTGTGATACAGGTTGAGGCTGCTGAGCCGGAAAACATCTTTGTATCCCATTGTATCCAGGCTTGAATTGCGAATGCCTACCTGGTTTGCACTGAAATAACCATAATATTTCAGCATTCCTGTTTCTGAAGTTTTAATGCGAAAGTTGACGTCTGCCGTGTGGAAGTCGGGTATTTTAAAATAATCGGGCCGTTGTTTGACGGCCTTAAAAGCCAGCCACAGGTTCCCATAACTATAGCTGGTGCCCCAGGAGGATTTCTTATTTTTTGCGAGATGCTGGTAACCGCCATTAATACTTAATACGGATACGCCGAAATCGCCCGAACTTTGTTCAGGCAAATCTATAGACTCGAGTATGAGCGCAGATGAAAGCGCTTGTCCATACAATGCAGAGTAACCACCTGTACTGAAAACAGTGCCTTTAAACAAAAACGGAGAGAAGCGTCCCCGTTGAGAGATGCCCGGTACGCTGCTGTAGAAAAAATTATTTACCAGGGTGCCATCAATAAATGTTTTGGTTTCGGCAGCAGTTCCTCCTCTTACGAACAGCCCTTCGCTTTCGCCTACCTGCTGTGCTCCCGGCAATGTTTTTAATGCTGCTGTAACATCCGCATTGGCGCCTGCTGTTGTGGCTACATCTATAGAGTTGAGCACCGTTACTCTTTTTTTGTCACTGGCCTCAAAACTCCCGGCAGTAATTACTACGGCTTTTAGTTCGCTTACTTCTTCTCTTAATTCAGCATTCGCTGTAACTGCAGGTACCGAAATATCTATGGATTGTTCAACTGACCTGTATCCAATAGCGCTTATGGTTAATAATAAATTCCCCTTTTCCGTAGTCGTAAAAGAAAAGCTTCCTGATGAATCGGAAGTGGCACCATCATAAGTATCTTTTAAGGTAATACTGGCGCCGGCTACAGGCCTACCCTTGTTATCCTTAATTTTTCCTGAAATTACAGATTGTCCATACGTCGCCGACGAAAAACAAAATAGAAGAAAAGCAGTGAAAATCAGCATTCTCACAATTGCAGATTTATTATAAATATAAAGTAGTTTATAATATAAA
>CAMPIZ010000357.1 GCA_946886675.1 uncultured Flavobacterium sp. | reverse complement strand
TACGAAAGGTTTTGATAACGTTTATCTGCTTAATATTAATATTTATTTGATAAGAAATTGGTTCTACAATGGTTTTGATGTGTATTATCGGCTTATAAAATCAATTTTTTTCGTTTCTTTACGTTAAGATTTATCCTCATTTATATGAAACCAAAAGCCACATTAAAGCAGATAGCAAAAGAACTTAATGTTTCCGTGTCAACGGTATCAAAAGCATTAAGCAACAGTCCTGAAATCAGTGAGCCTACCAAGATTAAAGTTCAGGAATTTGCTAAGCTTAAAAACTACAAGCCTAATAATATTGCAGTTAATCTTAAAAACAAAAGATCTAGGACTATTGGGGTTATTATACCTAATATCCTTAACCCGTTTTTTGCAAAGGTTTTTAGCGGTATAGAGAAGGCGGCAAATGAAAAAGGCTATAATGTAATAACATGTATATCTAACGAGTCACTCGAGAAGGAGATTCATGCCATGGATATGCTAAGTAATGGTACTATAGACGGCTTTATACTTTCGGTTGCAGAGGAAACACAAAAAGAGCAGGATTTTCATCATTTTAAGGAAGCAATGGCCGATGACCTGCCTATAGTGATGTTTGACAGGATATCTGATGAGGTGGCATGTGATAAGGTTATTGTAGATGATTTTGATTCTGCCGTATATGCTATGGGGCACCTTATTAAAACCAACTGCAAAAATATTGCCCTGGTATCTACAATCGATAACTTAAGTGTTGGTAAACTAAGGGCAGAGGGATATCTTAAAGCATTAAAAGATAATGGCTATAAAATTAATGAAGAGATTATTTTGCGTACTGATAACACGGATGAGTTTGATGAAAAGCTGAAAAAGATGTTTGAAACGCAAACTATAGACGGTGTATTTGCGCTTGATGAGCATGCATCGGTAATGGCAATGAAAGCTGCCATAAAAAAAGGTATGAAGATACCAGAAGATATTTCGTTAATAGGCTTTGCAGACGGGGTATGGTCTAAAAGGCTTACACCAAGTCTTAGCACCGTGAGCCAGCATGGCCCGGAGATAGGTGAGGCTGCTGCCGAGATGCTTATAAAAAGGCTGGAATCTAAAGAAGGTGAAGAGCCTGATTATGAAACAAGGGTTATAAAAACCGAATTAAGACAAAGAGAATCTACCCGGAAATTATAAAAAAAGCCTCCATTTCCGGAGGCTTTTTTTACTCCCTGGTAAATGTAAACTCCATTCCGCCCTGTTTCAGGATAAAACTGTTTTTGTCTTTAAACAGTATTGTTATGCCTGCCGGGTTAAAAACAAATTCTGTATCGCTTACAGGTGTAAGCGGAAAATCGCTTTGCCCAGTTGCTTGTGCCGTAAGTTTACCATCGGTAGAAGTAATAGTAATTTTAAGCGGCATCCCTTGAGATGCATAAATGCCGTGGTAGCCTTGTAGTATTTCCGGGGCTACATCTGCAGTTTTCAGATTAGGGAAAGGGTATGGCATTTTGTAATAAATGCTTAGTACGCCTACCACAATTTCATTAAGATCATACGATTTGCCATTCTGGATTATAGAAAAGCTCATCTTCTCCTTAGGGTAGTATCCCAAAACAGAAGAAAAAGCCTCTATCCCGCCATTGTGCCCAAAAAACCTGCGCTCTCCAAACGGGAAGATTAAAATACCTTTTCCATATCCCATATCCAGCTTGGTCATTTGTTCAAGCGATTCTTTTTTTATTATTTTACCGTCAAAGAGTGCGTCTATAAATAGCGTAAGGTCATATGGTGTAGAAAGCAATGCTCCTGCAGCAAAAGCTACAGAATCATCCCACTCTTCCGATTTCTTCCAGCTGTCCCCCATTCGCATATAAGAGTAAGCTTCATTGCGCTTAGAGTTTAATTGGGAGTAATAGTAAGTGTCCCTTAGCCTTAACGGCTTTATTATTCTTTCGTTTAGATTTGCCTTATATGACTTGTTGGTAACATCTTCAATTATATAGCCTAAAAGCAGGTAGTTTGAGTTGCTGTATTCAGCCCTTTCATCAGGTGCAAAGGCAGGCTCATATCCTGCCAGCCTTTTAAGCATGGCAGCTTTGCTTTGGGGCTCAAAAAGGTAATCCCCAAAATCTGTATGATCTGTGTAGTTAAAAATACCGCTTTTATGGTTTAGCAGCATGCTTATAGTAATACTGTCGGCATTTTTTATTTCAGGATAAAACTGCGACAGCTTTGCGTCCATATCCAGCTTTTTTTCTTCAATAAGCTGAAACACTACAGCTGCCGTAAACATTTTTGTAATGGATCCTATTTTGTATTTAGTTTGGGCAGTAGCGGCAATATTATTTTCTACATCGGCATAGCCGTATGCTTTTTCAAAAACCACATTCCCTTTTTCCCTAATGCAAACGGACCCCATAAATACATCATTAGTGTAAAAATGGTTTAGCAGTTCATCTATTTTTGCAAACTTTGGTTCAGCCTGTGCAAACGTGTTTACAGTTGCCAGCATAAAGAATAAGAATAAGAAGGTTTTTTTCATAATTGGCATTTTTATATAAGTCCATAAATCAGACTTATTGTTACATTAATGTGCCTCAAGCCAGTTTTTGCCTTCGCCTATCTCCACCTCAAGTGGTACCTCAAGCTTAAAAGCATTTTCCATTTCATGCTTTATCATTGGCTTTATTTTCTCAAGCTCACTATTATGA
>CAMPIZ010000356.1 GCA_946886675.1 uncultured Flavobacterium sp. | reverse complement strand
GGTTAAAAGGCGGAGGTAAAATGGGAGATATGTCCGGGCTGGAAGAATCGCGACTTGCAATATTGCCTGGCAGCACGCATCAAAGTATTATTGAAAGAACAAAATGGATAACCGAAATGGTTAATGAGTTTCTTGATTTCAAGCCTGAAATAAGCCCTGACGTACAGCATTAATATTATTGACAGCAGTATCGCTAAAACCGATACTGCTATCTTTGTTTTAATTCTTTAGTATATCGTTAATTTGTGCATACTGCAAAAGCATAATAGTTTTAGCATCCTTTATTTCTCCGGAGCTTATCATATTGACAGCTTCTTTAAAAGTAATTTCAATTACTTCAATGTTCCCGTGCTCACCTTCAACGCCGCCGCCCTCACTAATTTTCATTTCATCAGAATATGCCCCTGTAAAAAAGTGAATTATTTCAGTGACAGAGCCGGGTGACATGTATACTTTCATTATTTTTTTCACCTCGGTTACCTTATAACCTGTTTCTTCCTGAGTCTCTCTTCTGATGCATTCTTCAGGATCATTCTCATCCAGTACGCCGGCACAGGCTTCAATCATCATACCATCGGTATTGCCATTAAACCAGGTAGGGATACGAAGCTGTTTAGTAAGGATTACCGTTCCTTTTTCTTTATTATACAATAATATAACTGCTCCGTTCCCGCGGTCATATACCTCGCGTTCCTGTGTTTGCCAGCTGCCATCTTTTAGCCGGAAGTCATATTTCACCTTGCGAAGTTTCCCCCAGTTATCCGATAAAAGGGTAGAAGAGGTGAGTTTAATATTATTACTGTCTTTCATAAGTACAAAAATAAATCCCCTCGGCAAAGGAGGGGATAATCTGTTTAAAATATAACTATATTTTAATATTTTCCGCTTAATAAAGCACCACCCATAGGCACTTTTGTATCCAGCCCAAGTTTTTTAAGCATTTCGTATGTAGTACAAACAGCTGCAGAGGTTACAGGAATCCCTGTTTCTTTTTCAATCGCATCTATAGCTTCAAGTGAAGGCATTTGTACACAGGCGGAAGCAACAATTACATCAACACCTTCCAGATTTAGCCTTTTATAAATTTCAAGAAGATTTTTAGGGTCTTGTGCCGCTACTTCCAGATTATCAGGAATTTCCAGCGCTATATAATCTACTACTTCAAATCCCTGATGCTCAATATAATCAACCACCATTTCGGTTAATGGTTTCATGTATGGTGTAATTACCGCAACCTTTTTAGCTCCTAGCGTTTTAAGTCCGTTAATAAGTGCACCTGCACTGGTTACTATAGGGGCAGGAGCCTCATTTTTAAATGTTTCTTCATAAAGGTTAGCCTCAGAGACACAATGATAACCACGTCCCATACTCATTATGGCCACAAGACAGGCATATCCCATAACATCTACACGTGCATCTGATAATTCCTGGGCACATTTAAGGCTCTGGGCATCCATAGCTTCTAACTCTTCCTTAGTTACTTTTTTCATTCTCATTCTACTGGAATGAAAAGTAAAGCGTTCTGGTGCAATGGTTTCCCTTGATCTTAAAAGGGCAGGTATCTCAGTTTCCATCGTAACATTTGAACTCGGAACTATCTGACCTATTTTATATACTTTATTATTCATTATCTAAAGTTAAGCTTTAAGTACTTATTTTACACTTTCGGCGTCAATTATTGTGTTTTTCAGGGTGCCAATCCCCTCAACAGTCGCTTCAACAACATCACCAGGCCACATAAACTCCTGCGGAGTCCTTCCTGCTCCAACACCTGCCGGTGTACCAGTTGCTATAATATCACCTGTTTCAAGTGTAAATACTGTACTTAAATCATGTATGAGATCATTAATATTAAAAAGCATGAATTTTGTATTAGAATTCTGCTTCTCTATACCATTCAGCTTCAGGGAAAGGTTCAGGTTATGAGGATCTTCGATTTCATCACGTGTAACTAATACAGGCCCCATAGGAGCAAAGGTGTCCTGTCCTTTTGAAACAATCCACTGTCCTGCACGTCGGCAATCCCTTGCACTAATATCATTAATTATGGTGTAGCCATATACATGGTCTAAAGCATTTTCTTTAGCAATATTTTTACCACCTTTACCTATAATCACAGCAAGTTCTACCTCATAATCAAGCTGTTTTGTTATCTTTTGATTATGTATAATATTAGTATCCGGCCCAGTAACAGCAGAGGTAGGTTTTGAGAAGATAACAGGTTCCTGAGGTAAGTCTTTTGATGTATCCAGTGAACGTGCAGATTCTGCCACATGTTCCGTATAATTTAAACCTATCCCGAAAATATTCTTTCTTGGTTTTGGAATAGGGGCAAGCAGCGTAGCATTTGCCATAGGGATAGAGCAATCCAGTAATTCCTCTTTTGTAGCAGTATTTAATAAATGTACAGCCTGATTTATGCCGTCTATGCCTAAATCTATAAATTCAAGCATATTATTTGGCAGTGGGCTGTTTTTTATATGCCCCAGCTTTTCAGCATCAACAATCATATTTTCTTCAATAAATCCAAGGCTGGATGGAGCATGGTTTATTCTGTAAGTAACTAATTTCATTATTGTTTTATTCGTTTGTATTCTTATTATTCAATTTTCTGGTATCCCTCAGGATGCGCTTTTTCCTGATAAAGCCCTAATGTTTCTATTACGGGTAGGTCATTAAAGGAGAACAGG
>CAMPIZ010000355.1 GCA_946886675.1 uncultured Flavobacterium sp. | reverse complement strand
AAATGATGAAAGCCCAAAAAGAGCTTGAAAAAGAACTTAAGGATTTAAATGAAGAAAATTAATAAAATGATTATTGTTATAGTTAGGGTTAGTAACATTTTATTATGATAAATGCGGCTGCATACAGCCGCATTTTTTTATACCTTTATAATAACCAAAAACCAATTGCCATGTTTAAAATATTAGCAAAACTCAACAAATGGCTATTGCCTAACTATACTAAAGAACAATTGGATCTTACTAAGGCCACAAAATTTCAGAAGGCTGTTATAGCATGGAAATATTTTGTAACCTCTCGTGCCCTTGATTAGTAAACCAGCGGAGAGTAAACCTCATAATTGCCTAATTTATCTCTCCCGTTTAGAAAAGAAAGCTCCATAAGGAAATTGCACTGAATAATTTCACCACCCAGCTTTTCTACAAGATCACATACTGCTTTTGCAGTCCCCCCTGTTGCAAGTACATCATCATGTATAAGTATCCTGTCGCCTTTTTGTATGGCATCAGTATGTACTTCCAGTGTATCAAGGCCATATTCCAGTTCATAGGATGAGGATATTGTTTCATATGGGAGTTTATTGGGTTTTCTTACCGGTATAAACCCTGCCTGTAATTCATACGCCAGGAGTGTTGCAAAAAAGAAACCCCTGCTTTCTACCCCTACTACTTTATCTATATTACGCTCCTTTAAGTTATTAGTTAGCAACGCCATACATGCTTTTACAGCTTCAGGATTTGCTAAAAGCGGTGTTATATCTTTAAAAACCACCCCGGGTTTCGGAAAATCCTGAATGTCACGTATATACTGATTTAAGGTCATTTTTTTTATTTTTTATAGGGATTTAGGTTTGCAAGTTAAGCAATATTGCCTATATTTGCACCCGCAAAGAAGGGTTGACAGCTTTAGTGTTACAAACTAAATGCACACACCTTAAAATCACGGCCTCGTGGCGCAACTGAATAGCGCATCTGATTACGGCTCAGAAGGTTACAGGTTTGAATCCTGTCGAGGTCACTCTTAAAAAAGTGTTAAATCTTTCGATTTAGCACTTTTTTTATGCCCACTAGTATCATTTTTTAAGTTACAATTATTAATTCAGGTAGTTTAGAATTCTGTAGAGTTATCCAAAACCTACGCATTAATATAAACAAATGGAGTAATTTCTATATGAAAGTACATTTGTGATTTACAATATAAAGCTCATCAGAATACTTATGGTGTGCTTTGCCTCTGTAAAAAATCTATCATAATGCGAGTAATAATATCAGGCTGTTCATCAAGAATAAAATGCCCGCATTCATCAAGCCTGAACAATTGTAAATCTTCCACCTGATCCTGTAGTGCTGCCTGCAGCATATCATACCCAGTACCGCCGATTGCGCAAACTGGCATAGATAATTTGGAGTAGCTCTCACTGTCCATAATATCCTGCCCAAATACCTGATACCATGCGCTGGAGGCACGGATAGCTTCAGCGGTATTGTATGCGCTTGCATATACCTCTTTGTCAAATTCAGATACGCTCTCCTTATTCTGTAGCATCTGGGAAAAAATCCATTCTATAACAATATTCATTTTCCCCTCCAGCAACCGCTCAGGTAAATGCCTCACCTGGTTAAAAGCTACCCACCAGGGATATGTATAATTCAGTCCGGGTATAGGAAGCATAGGAAGACTGTACATGCTGGGATCCGGATGGGGAGTATCAAGCATTATAAGAGCTGAGGTCAACTCCTGAAACTGTGCGGCAAAACTATAGGCAACATGAGCACCAATATCATGACCGGCAATTGCAACGGAATGATAACCGAGTTTATTTAAGAGATCATACACATCAAGCGCCATATTTTTCTTATCATATCCCTCTATCGGTTTATGAGAGCTTCCCAT
Source organism: uncultured Flavobacterium sp. (assembly GCA_946886675.1). The sequence goes on along the minus strand of CAMPIZ010000355.1, from coordinate 829 downwards.
CCCCCTTATGTCAATTGCTATTACTTTAAATTTCGTGGCGAGTGCCGGCATAACCTTATGATAGGACCACCAGGTTTGTGGCCATCCCGGAAGTAAGATAAGGGGTTCACCCTCGCCACCTTCCACATAATGCAGTTCAGTTCCATTTACGCTCATATAGCTGTTCGTAAAACCAGGCAATTGCCTCACTAATTCTTCGGCAGAATATTTCATAGAATTCATATTTAATGTAAAATTAAATACTAAATTTGTAACTAACAACTATGCAGTATACTATACAGTTTGTTTTTTTATGAAATTAATTCATCAGTTAGCTAAAGAGTCGGGAATTCCGATAGGGACGATACGCTTTTATGAAAAAACAGGGCTTATCAGCGGCCGTAAAAAAGATGGAGTCACAACTAATAATTATATTTATTAAGGTAAGGACGCCTTGGAAAAAATTCAGTTTATACAGATGGCAAAATCAGTGGGTTTCACTCTTGCGGAAATCAAAGAAGTCATTGATACTTGGTATCGGAAAGAAATGAGCCGTGCTGCTAAATTGAAAGTTCTTAACCTTAAGATCACCCAGATCAATCAGAAGATTGAGGAATTGCAAGCCATGAAAAAGCAAATTGAAGTATGCAAAGTGAATATCTCCAGTGAGAAAGAGTAATGTTAGCCATGATAACCGGTGGATAAGATATGTCTATATTTACGGACTACCTTTTGCATAAATATCTTTGAACAAAAGTAAAGTGGATTTATAGCCTTTAAGATTACATTACTGAAAAATTTAAGGTCACGAATAATCTTTTGTCAAAATTTTCGTTATTTTATCCTGAAA
>CAMPIZ010000354.1 GCA_946886675.1 uncultured Flavobacterium sp. | reverse complement strand
CCTCACAAATTGACTATGAGAATATTAGTTAGAGATTATCTAGGCGCCCATAAAAAAATCCCCAACAGTAACTGCCGGGGATTTATAATCAATTAACTTTTATTTTTAGCTCGCCGGGTTTTCGGCTTTCTTTATAGTTACTACAAGTTCTTTAGAGTCTTCATCAAGATCCATGTGTATTTCATCGCCTGTGGTTATCTTAGAAGTAATAATTTCTTCTGCAAGCGTGTCTTCCACATATTTCTGGATAGCTCGTTTAAGCGGCCTTGCACCATATTGCTTATCAAAACCTTTTTCGGCAATAAAATCTTTGGCTTTTTCACTTAGCGTGATATTGTAGCCAAGGTCTTTTATTCTTGCATATAGCTTGTTAAGCTCAATATCGATAATAAGGTCGATATGCTCTTTTTCAAGCGGGTTGAATACAATAATATCATCTATCCTGTTGATGAATTCCGGAGCAAAGGTCTTTTTAAGCGCGGCCTCAATAACACCTTTTGAGTGTTCATCTGCCTGTGCTTTTTTAGCAGAAGTGCCAAAACCAACACCCTGTCCAAAGTCCTTAAGCTGCCTTGCACCTACGTTAGAGGTCATAATGATTATAGTGTTCCTGAAATCAATCTTACGGCCTAAACTGTCGGTAAGATAGCCGTCATCCAACACCTGTAATAGCATGTTGAATACATCTGGATGCGCTTTTTCAATCTCATCCAGTAGTACTACACAGTAAGGTTTTCTTCTCACTTTTTCAGTAAGCTGTCCGCCTTCCTCATAGCCTACATATCCTGGAGGTGCACCTACAAGCCTTGATATGGCAAATTTTTCCATGTATTCGCTCATATCAATACGCACCAGCGCATCTTCTGAGTCAAACAGTTCCTTAGCCAGTATTTTGGCTAATTGTGTTTTACCCACACCGGTTTGCCCAAGGAAAATGAATGAACCTATTGGTTTGTTAGGGTCTTTAAGCCCTGCACGGTTACGCTGTATGGATTTTGCAATTTTCGCTACCGCATCATCCTGTCCTATAATCTTATTTTTAATAAGTTCGGGCAGGTGAGCCAGCTTATTGCTTTCTGTTTGCGCTATACGGTTAACAGGAATGCCTGTCATCATAGACACTACATCTGCCACATTGTCTTCGGTAACGGTAACGCGATTGTTTTTAGCATCTTCTTCCCATTGCTCCTGAGCTATGGCAAGGTCTTTTTCAATACGCTTCTCGTCATCACGAAGCTTAGCAGCTTCCTCATATTTCTGTTTTTTAACTACAGAGTTTTTAAGTTCGCGTACCTCCTCAAGCTGCCTTTCAAGGTCAAGTATCTGTTTAGGTACATTTATATTGGTAATATGAACCCTTGAGCCGGCTTCATCCAATGCATCTATAGCCTTGTCCGGAAGGAAGCGGTCGCTCATATAACGGTTGGTTAACTTTACGCAGGCTTCAATGGCTTCATCAGTATAGTTAACATTATGGTGCTCTTCATACTTTGCTTTAATATTGTTAAGTATGGTAATTGTTTCTTCAACCGATGTAGGCTCTACCATCACTTTCTGGAAACGCCTTTCCAGCGCTCCGTCTTTTTCAATGTACTGCCTGTACTCATCAAGGGTAGTAGCGCCTATACATTGTATTTCGCCCCTTGCAAGCGCAGGTTTAAACATATTGCTGGCATCCAGTGAGCCCGTAGCGCCACCAGCGCCTACAATGGTGTGTATCTCGTCTATAAAAAGAATAATATCATCATTCTTTTCAAGTTCGTTCATAACCGCTTTCATACGTTCTTCAAACTGCCCGCGGTACTTGGTGCCTGCCACAAGGCTGGCAAGGTCAAGTGTAACCACACGTTTATTGAACAATATGCGCGAAACTTTTTTCTGAATAATGCGCAGGGCAAGTCCTTCTGCAATGGCCGATTTACCAACACCCGGCTCGCCTATAAGCAGCGGGTTGTTTTTCTTTCTTCGGCTAAGTATCTGCGACACACGCTCAATTTCCTTTTCACGGCCTACAACAGGATCAAGCCTGCCTTCTTCGGCCATTTCTGTAAGGTCACGGCCAAAGTTGTCTAAAACGGGGGTTTTAGATTTTTTGTTTGGCTTGTTACCCTGTGATGAAGGGTTATTAAAAGTGCTCTCCCGCATACTGTCATCCTGTCCTGCATCATCGTTGTAAGACTCAGCCCTTGGCTGGTTCTCCATATAATCTTCTTCGCTTGATGTCATGTTGATAAATTGTTCTTTTACTGTTTCGTAATCAATTTTAAGCTTATTAAGCAGTTTTGTAGTTGGATCATTTTCGTTACGCAGTATGCATAAAAGCAAGTGTGCAGTGCTTATAGATGTACTCTGGAAAACCTTTGCTTCCAGGAATGTAGTTCTTAGTGCACGCTCTGCCTGGCGTGTAAGGTGCAGGTTTTTCTTTTCATTATTACGTTCTGCGTTTGGATTGGCAGGGCTTAGTATTTCTACTTTTCGCCTTAAGTGGTCAAGATCTACAGATATATTGTTTAGTATAGATATAGCTTTTCCGTTACCGTCCCGTAAAATTCCCAACATCAAATGTTCCGTACCAATAAAGTCATGGCCCAGTCGTAAGGCTTCTTCCTTACTGTAGGTAATCACATCCTTGACTCTTGGTGAAAAATTATCATCCATAGTAATTTAATTGATATTGTAAATTTAATTATTTAAATAAGATTTTACAAAAACCGTTCCTATAATGAACATG
>CAMPIZ010000353.1 GCA_946886675.1 uncultured Flavobacterium sp. | reverse complement strand
AATGAATCGGGGCTTTCTATTTTAGAAATTTCACACAGGAGCAAAGACTTTGTTGCTGTAATGGAAGAGGCAAGGTCATTGGCACTGCAACTGCTCGGCCTTGAGGGCAAAGGCTATCAGGCACTTTTCCTTTCAGGAGGTGCAAGTATGGAGTTTGTGCGTGTGCCTTTTAATCTTTTAAAGGAGAATGGCAAAGCGGCTTATCTTGATACAGGAACCTGGGCTGCAGGAGCTATTAAAGAAGCCAAAAGGTTTGGCAATACAGAAATTGTAGCTTCATCAAAAGAGGATAATTATACTTATATACCAAAAGGATATAATATACCGGCAGATGCAGATTATTTTCACTGCACTAGCAATAATACCATTTTCGGCACACAAATACATGAATTTCCTGAAACAGAAATTCCTTTGGTTTGCGATATGAGCTCTGATATCTTTTCCAGAGAGATTGACTTTACTAAATTTGGACTTATTTATGCCGGGGCACAAAAAAATATGGGCCCAGCCGGTACTACATTAGTAGTTGTAAAGGAAAGCATACTAGGCAAAACCGGAAGAGCAATACCCGGAATACTGGATTACACTCAGCATATTGCTAAAGAAAGCATGTATAACACACCGCCTGTGTTTGCTGTATATACCTCATTACTTACCCTGCAATGGCTAAAAAATAATGGCGGTATAGCTGCAATGGAAAAAAGAAATAATGAAAAGACTGCCCTTCTTTATAATGAAATAGACCGCAATCCGCTATTTGTAGGGACAGCCCGTAATGAAGACCGCTCAAAAATGAATGTTACATTCCTACTAAAAGATGAAAATCATACTGCAGTGTTTGATAAACTATGGAAAGATGCAGGCATAAGCGGGCTTAACGGACACAGGTCGGTAGGCGGTTACAGGGCATCAATTTATAATGCTATGCCTGTTGAAAGCGTTAAAGTACTTACGGAAGTAATGCAGGAATTTGAACGAAAAATATAATAGTAAATAATAAAACAAAATATAATGAAAATACTAGCTAACGACGGAATATCTAAAAGTGGGATTACAGCACTTGAAAATGCCGGATTTGAGGTGATTACCACAAAGGTAGCTCAGGAACAGGTAGCTAACTATATAAATTCTAATGATATAAGTGTACTGTTGGTGCGTAGTGCCACAAAAGTAAAAAAGGATGTGATAGACGCCTGCCCCAAACTTAAGGTAATAGGACGTGGCGGTGTAGGCATGGATAATATTGATGTGGAATATGCCCGTGAAAAAGGCATTCATGTTATTAATACCCCGGCAGCATCTTCTGATTCTGTGGCAGAGCTTGTATTTGCACATCTTTTTTCCGGTGTAAGGTTTCTGCATGATTCCAACAGAATTATGCCACTTGAAGGCGATTTGAACTTTGAAGGGCTTAAAAAAGCTTATGCAGCAGGTACCGAGCTAAGAGGCAAGACACTGGGCATTATTGGTTTTGGTAAAATAGGAAAATCAGTGGCAAGAATTGCGCTGGGCCTGGGAATGCGTGTTATTGCGTCAGATAAATTTGTAGGCAAGGCAGAAATAAGGGTTGATTTTTATAACGACCAGTTTATTAATGTAGAAATTATTACCGAACCTATTGAGGACATCTTTAAACATGCCGATTTTATTACGCTGCATATCCCTGCACAGGGAGGATACCTAATAAGTAAAAAGGAATTTGAAGCAATGAAAGATGGCGTAGGTATTGTAAATGCATCCAGGGGTGGTATTATAGACGAGGTAGCGCTTATTGAAGCTTTGGACTCCGGTAAGGTATCTTTTGCCGGTCTTGATGTTTTTGAAGATGAGCCTAAGCCGGCCGTGCAGGTACTAATGAACCCAAAAGTATCGCTTACCCCACACATAGGCGCTGCAACACTGGAAGCACAGGACAGAATAGGTACCGAACTTGCCGAACAGATAATAAGCCTGCTGAAAACAGCAAATAATTAATAATTAGCATTTTAAATTATACAGAAGCACCTTATCGGGTGCTTTTTATTTTTTAACTTTATACAAATTGCAAACAATTAAAAGCTATGAAAAAATGTTTAATCATAATATTTACTACAGTTACCGCAATACTGCTAAGCTGTAAATCGCAAACACAGATACCAAAAGACAGTATTAATGAAACAGCAGCGACAGTGGCAGCAAATGATACTGTGCGTATTGCAAATGATGAGCTTGAATATGAGATTATAATTATAGATCCCGGATTTAATACCTGGCTGGCATCAAGGGCACGGCCAAGAGGTTATTACTCACAACAATATTTTGAAGCTAAAAACCGTATATGGGTAATAGAATGGAATATAAGGGCTATGCGCCCGCAACAATATAGGGATTTATACCTAATGCAGATAGATTATGACCATCATATAGATTATGGCTATGAGGTAAACTATATGCTTTACAATTATCTGGTATATTTCCAGTTAACAACAGGACAAAGGCTTGGAGGTATTGTGCCTCAAATATAATTCTTCTATATTTGTGCTTTAACCGCCCTTCATGGAAAAATTAAAAAAACGCTGGGGAATTACCAGCAATTTCCAACTTGTAATAATATTTATAGTATTTGCCATAACAGGCTCAAGTTCGGCCTATTTATCAAAACCGGTAATACAATGGCTGGGTATCTCTAAAGATTATTTTTCCTTATGGATATACATACCCTTAAGGCTTATAATTATTTTTCCTGTATATCAGGTACTGT
>CAMPIZ010000352.1 GCA_946886675.1 uncultured Flavobacterium sp. | reverse complement strand
TATTTATACTTATTTTTGTTTGATTAAAACTTAACGATATATAATATGGCACAAGCAATAACAGATGCTACTTTTGAAGAAGTAGTGCTAAAATCAGATAAACCGGTATTAGTAGATTTTTGGGCAGCATGGTGTGGACCATGTAGAATGGTAGGCCCTATAATTGATGAAATAAGTCAGGAGTATGATGGCAAGGCTGTAGTAGGTAAGGTTGATGTAGATGCCAACCAGGAGTTTGCAGCTAAGTATGGCGTAAGAAATATTCCTACAGTACTGGTTTTTCAGGGAGGAGAAGTAGTTGGCAGGCAGGTAGGGGTTGCACCTAAGCAAACTTACACCGATGCTATTGATGCATTATTAAAATAAGCTGCCACAAAACAGTATACATGACCCCGAATTTGCGGGGTTTTTGTTTTTATAAAATTGTGCAGTATTTTGTTTTGTCCTAATTTCTTACATTTGATATATGAAGTTAGAGGAGCAATTAGAAAAAATATCAAGTTTTGGACATCTTGAGCTTTTGGCAAATCAGATTGTTGAAGGCTTTATATCAGGTATGCATAAGAGTCCGTTTCACGGGTTCTCTTCAGAGTTTGCCGAACATAAAGTATATAACTCCGGGGAAAGCACCCGCCATATCGACTGGAAACTGTTTGCCAGGACCGACAGGCTTTATACAAAAAGATATGAGGAAGAAACCAATCTTAGATGTCATATCATACTGGATAATTCATCTTCAATGCATTACCCGCGTTTAAAGGAAGGTCAGCCGTTTTATGAAAATAAGATAGGTTTTTCGGTACTTGCTTCGGCAGTCCTTATGGATTTGCTTAAAAAGCAGCGTGACGCGGTGGGAATGAGTATTTATTCTGATACTTATGAATTTTATGCGCCTGAAAAGGGTAGTGGCAGGCATCACCGCATGCTGCTTAGTAAGCTGGAAGAGGTTTTAGAACGCCCCAGGGAAGCAAAAACAACCGATACTATTACTTTTTTGCACCAGATAGCCCAGAAAATGCACAGACGCTCTATGATTATTCTTTTTACGGATATGTTTCAGGGAGAGGATAACGAAGCTTTGTTTAATGCCTTACAGCATTTAAAGCATAACAAGCATAAAGTGGTGCTATTTCATGTGGTAGATAAAAAAACCGAATTTAGTTTTGATTTTGACAATACGCCCCGCAAGTTTGTAGATATGGAGACGGGTGAACAGGTAAACCTGTTTGCCGAAAATATAAAGGATGAGTATGAAAAAAGCCTTGCGGCCTATTTTAAAAAGATAGAAGAAACCTGCATGCAATACCGTATAAAGTATGTTCCGGTTTCTGTAGATGAAAAGTTTGAAAAAATATTGACTACTTACCTTGTTGAGAAACAAAAGTTTGGCTAATGGGGTGGGTTTTTTTTTAAAAAATTTATCGGGAAACGTTTGCAGATATAAAAAACTGCTGTATATTTGCACCCGTAATAATGAGACAACAACGCCGATAGTCAAAAGGCAAGTTTTATTAAAGCGCTGGTTTGGTAGTTCAGTTGGTTAGAATACATGCCTGTCACGCATGGGGTCGCGGGTTCGAGTCCCGTCCAGACCGCCAGTAAAGGAGAAGTAGCCTCGCAATAGCGGGGCTTTTTTCGCCTCAAAGCATTTAAGATTAGTTGTGTTGTTTGCCCTTAACAGGGCTGGTTTAGTAGTTAAACCGAATGAAAGGCTTTCCATTAAATTGGAGGGCTTTTTTGATTTTAATACATTTATGGTTTAAAATTTCTTCTCAATGGCACTTTGGCAAATCTCCTTTTTTATTATTCCTAAGGGCGAATTAGATAGCCTTACTTTACTAAGTAAGAACCAAGGTGGATTGTTTGATGACTCAAATTATTGGTGCTGCAATAGTGATCCTTCGGTTTTTAATTCACTAACGGTCTTTTTGCCCTTAAGCAAGTCATGGTCTGACAACATTATACAATATGGGAGTCTGGATTCAAATGTGTTTGAAGTTGGTGTCAGGGCTAGTAAGATTGAGTCTGTATCGTGTAGAATAGATTTTAGGTCAGATTATGAAACTATTCTGAAAGGGATAGTAGAGATTTGTCTGAAAAATAGGTTTTTGATATTAACTAATGATTTGGAATCAATGCCCTTAAATTATGAGAGTATTAATGCATACATATTAAACTCACCTCAGTTAATTATCTACAACGATTTATCAAAATAGCTTTCCATTTAGTTGGAAGGCTTTTTTGATTATATAGTTTATAATACTGTATCTATTAACTGCCGGGGTTTGTATTAATGAATATCTTTTGATAGTTTCAAATAGAATTAGTTCCCTAGTAAGGAAACGTCTATTGTTTTAATCATAGAGTCAAAGTCTGAAACAACCCTGGCTTTGGCAGAAGTGCTTTTTATGTTTTTTATATAGTTATCACTATTGTAATTCCACAAATACATAGATTCTTCAAGGGTATTCTTATCATTTGAGGACATAGGTAGCCTGAATATTTCGGTATAGATTTTATTGCGCATTTTTATTAAAGCAGCAGATTCTTTAAGATTAAAAAACTCTGCTATCATTTTTGTTATTTGTTCTTTTTTCTCAGCCTTTTTCATGATTCTAATTATTTGATAAACAAGGTACAACAATAAAGGATACTAATTACAAACAGGCTGGTTTTCTTATCATATTTATAGCTTGTTGTGTAGTTTGTAAAAGGACTTTAATTTTAAGAACAGTTTTCGG
>CAMPIZ010000351.1 GCA_946886675.1 uncultured Flavobacterium sp. | reverse complement strand
ATGTTACACCACAGGATGACGATGACTTTACAGCCGATAAATATTATGAAGACCCACAGGCTTACAGAATGTTTCTTGCGAAGCTTTATGGAGGCCTTGCAAGAGCCGGTATTGGCGAAGGTGACGGGGGTGAAGATATAGGTGGTATTAGAAATGACTTTAGTCCATATTTACGTTCTTTGTTTACAATGCAGGAGTTACCTACAGATGAAGCTGTTATAGCCTGGCAGGATGGTAATCTTCCTTCAATGAATACAAATACATGGACAAGCAACAATGAGTTTATTTATGTTATGTATTCCAGAACATTTTATCAAATAAGTTTGGCGAATGAATTTTTAAGACAGTCCACTGAAGACAAAGTAAATAGTAGACCTGTTGATGAAGCTATTAAAAATGATATGGCTTCATACAGAGCCGAGGCACGTTTTCTTAGAGCTCTTTCTTACTGGCATGCGCTTGATCTTTTTGGTAAGGTGCCTATTGTTACAGAAAATGATCCGGTAGGTTTCTTTTTCCCAGAACAAAAAAGCAAGCAGGAAGTATTCGACTATATTGTGAGCGAACTTAATGCCATAGATGCTGATCTTAAGCCATCACAAAGCAATGAATATGGCCGTGTAGATAAGGTAGCTGCTAAAATGCTTTTAGCTAAAGTATTGCTTAATGCAGAAGTTTATACAGGGGAAGACAGATATGCAGATGCAGCACAAGCAGTTAATGACGTGCTTAGCTCTTCATATCAGATTGCTCAGGTTCCTTATACTTATCTATTTATGGCTGATAATGATACAAATGGCGCTCAAAATGAAATTATTTTTCCTGTAAGATTTGACGGTCAGTATACTACGGGTGGTGGTACATATTATATTATCCATGCGTCTATTTTAAGCTCTATGAATGCAAGCGACTTTGGTGTTAACACCGGATGGAAAGGTCTTAGGACAAGAAGAGAATTTGTAAGTAAATTCGATGATATTAGTGGTGCTTCGGATAACAGAGCAAGATTCCATACCGAAGGGCAGACACTTGATATTCCGGATATTTCTAATGAGATTTACGGATATGGGGTTACAAAGTGGAGCAACAAAAAATCAAACGGTGAAAACGGATCTGATCCAGGATTAAACTTCGTAGACACAGATTTCCCAATGTTCCGACTTGCAGATGCTTACCTTATGTATGCAGAACTTGCTGTGAGAGGGCATGGCTCTTTAACTCAGGCAAGGGATTATATAAATGTATTAAGAACAAGGGCAAATGCAGATGCAATCAGTGAAGCAAACCTTACACTTGATTTTATACTCGATGAGAGAGCCAGGGAGTTGTACTGGGAGTGCCACAGACGTACAGACCTTATACGCTTTGGAAGGTTTACCGGAGGTTCTTATTTATGGCAATGGAAAGGCGATGCAGTAAATGGTTCGCCAATAGGTGAACATTTAAAACTTTATCCTATCCCATCCAGGGCTATTACAGCAAACCCATCTTTACAGCAAAACACAGGATACTAACAAAACTAATCTTTACACAAAATGAAAAATATAACAAAATCACTTTTGGTTTTATTTGGGATACTAGCTTTCTCATGTAATAACGATGATATAGAAGACAGGCCTGTAATTGTGCCTGAAGATGCTCCGGTTCTTTCAGCACCTGAAGACGGGAACGCCTATTTACTTACTATAGAAGAAGCTGCAGAGCAGGCTGAACGTTTTGTTTGGTCTTCGGCAACTTTTGGAGAAGATGTGGCTATTACATATACTGTAGAGCTTGATATGGCAGGTAATGAATTTGGTGACCCTCAAATTTTAGGATCAGTTATAGGGGAAAATCAGCTTTCTGTTTCTGTTGAATCTCTAAATAATGCTGCTCTTGCGGCTGGTGGCGAAGCTTTTACAGAAGGCGCTTTCCAGGTAAGGGTAAAAGCAAGTGTTAATGATACATTTGAGCCATTATACAGCAATGTAACTGCGATTTCTGTAACTCCATATGTATCTGTAATCCCTCCCCTGTATTTTGTTGGGGCTCCACAAGCATATTATGGGCTTAATGCATGGGACAATACAACCGCTATTGAGATGAGGTATATAGGCGACGGAATTACAAAAGTATATGAGGCTTATGTAAAAGTAGGTGCTGCAGACGGCTTTAAATTTATTGGACAACAAGGAAGCTGGGACAATGGCAACTATGGAACAATAGGGGGCGCTCAGGATGGTAACCTTCAGAATGATGGAGGAAGCGGCGATATTAAAGTTGCTGAAACCGACGGAGATGGTTTTTACTATATACAGGTAAATATTGATGATCTTACTTACAAATCTGTAAAAATGAACTGGGGAATTATTGGCGCTGCCACACCAGGCGGATGGGATGGAGAAACAACAATGACTTATGATTTTGCAAACAACAAGTTCACTATTGATGTTACACTTAATCAAGACAATATGAAATTCAGATGTAAAAATGCAGGTGATTTTATTTACAGTAATGAGTGGGCATTTCAAACAGGTAACAGCGACCCTATGGTAGCTTATGATAATGGTGCTGGTGATATTGCCGTATCTGCCGGAGCAACAACAATAGAATATTCTGTTGGATTTGATGGTGTTGTAACCGTAACAGGAATATAAATACTTTTATAAAAGAGGCTGTAATAAACAGCCTCTTTTCATTTTTTATTACCATGAAAAAAATTACTTTCTTTTTATCTTTATCATTTCTTTCAATTCAAGTGTACCGTC
>CAMPIZ010000350.1 GCA_946886675.1 uncultured Flavobacterium sp. | reverse complement strand
GGCATTTCGCGTGGCAAGCGCCGAAAAATGGAGCAGCGCAACTTTTACTATAAATACAGGTTTTGAAAATGTATTGTATGATGTAAATGCTTTTGACAGCTTTATTGTAAAAGCTTCTATAGGTGTGCCGTTTAGCATATTTCAAAAGAAGAGTTAAGGCATAGTTGTAAATACTATTTTTTAAAAACAGGTATCGTCATAAAAAAGTTTTAATTTTATGGTGATATCTGTTTCATTTTTGGCACATATATATATAAAGCATGTTGTTATGGATGTAAAAACTCACAATAAAGAACTGGAAGCCTTGTATGTAAAGGCTTTTCCTGCTGTGGCACGCTATGTGGCAAAAATGGGCGGAAGCCTTGAGGAAGCTAAAGACATTTTTCATGACGCCCTTGTTATATATATGGAAAAACAGGACGTTGCTGATAATCAAACTTCCTACTTAGTGGGTATAGCCCGTAATTTATGGACAAAACGTTTTAACGAAATAACCCGTCTTTATAATGGAAACACGACTTCGTTGCAGGATGATACAGCAGCATATCAGGAAGCTGTAACGCCGCGCCTTATGAAGCTGCTTAAAACTACAGGCCAAAAATGCATGGAACTGCTATCGGCCTTTTATTATGAAAAGCTGGATATGGAAAAGCTGGCTCAAAGATTTGGGTTTTCAGGAAGCAGGTCGGCAACAGTGCAAAAGTTTAAATGCCTTGAAAAAGTAAAAGAAACCGTAAAACAAAAATCGCTGCAGTATGAAGACTTCATGGAATGATATTATAGAAACCGAGCAGTACCTGTCTGGCACTGGCAGCGGAGAAAGAAGGGCGGCGTTTGAAGCCAGGCTTTTACTGGAGCCTTCACTAAAAGAAAATATGCAGTGGCAACAGGCGGCCTATACTGCAGTACACCAGTATGGCAGGCAAAAGCGATGTGCGGAAATAGAACAGGTGGCAAAATACATTTTTACTGCAAAAAAATATACCGGCTTCAGGGAAAAGATTTTCAGCCTTTTCGGGTAATTCACAAAAAAAATAATCTCAATCAAAATTCCTGCTTTATGCGGGCAGGGTACTTATGCTTTAATCTCAACAAAAAACGAACAGTTATGAACACAAAAGAATTTCGCAGCTATGCTGTAAAGCACCACAGGATAAACAGCCTGTATGTAGATAAGTATATAAGCAACACCCAGGCTGTTGCAAAACCAACTGCCTTAACGCCTTATATTATGGAAGAACGCCAGCTTAATGTTGCCCAGCTTGATGTTTTCTCCAGGTTAATGATGGACCGCATTATATTTTTGGGTGAACAGGTAGAGGAGCGCAATGCCAATATTATACAGGCCCAGTTACTGTTCCTGCAGTCAGTGGATGCAAAAAAGGACATTCAGTTGTATGTAAACTCACCGGGCGGTTCGGTTTATGCCGGGTTTGGTATTTATGACACCATGCAATACATAACGCCCGATGTTGCCACTATATGTACAGGTGTGGCCTTGTCTATGGGGTCGGTACTGTTGTGTGCGGGGGCAGCGGGCAAGCGGTCGGCATTAAAGCATTCCAGGGTTATGATACATCAAACCTCCAGCGGCGCACAGGGAACGGCAGCCGATATGGATATCAGCATCCGGCAGGTGCTTAAAATTCAGGAAGAGTTATATCGTATAATTGCTAAGCACAGCGGGCAGGAGTATGATACCATTAGTAAAAACGCCGAACGTGATTACTGGATGACCGCTCAGGAAGCCAAAGACTTCGGGATGATTGATGAGGTGTTGTGATTTGCTGATAGTTAACATCTGCTGAATTGTCTTAAAAGATGTATTTTTACGATTCTAAAACGCATTTATGAAACCCTCTTTTAAAACAATACTCCTTATTTTCATATTAAGCAGTGGACTTGCTTTCGCACAAAAAACAGAAAAGCTGTGGCACGGAAAAAAATGTGCTGTTGTACTAACCTACGACGATGCCCTAAACATTCATCTGGATAAGGTAATCCCTATGTTAAACGAGTACAACTTTAAAGGCACCTTTTATCTTATAGGAGGGTCTCCCAATGTAGCAAACAGGATAGGGGAATGGCGCACCGCTGCTGCAAACGGGCATGAGCTGGGCAACCATACGCTTAACCATCCCTGCGATGGTACTTTGCCCAACAGGGATTGGGTTTCGCCCGAAAGTGACCTCTCTAAATATACAGTCGCAAGGGCAGTAAACGAAATTAAAGCAACCAATGCCTTACTTAAGGCAATTGATGGTAAAGACAGGCGCACATTTGCTTATCCTTGCGGCGACATGAAACTTAATGACACGCTTTTTTATGAAGGGGTAAAAAACGATTTTGTGGCGGCACGCGGAGTAGTTTCGGAATTTCCTAAAGCAGAAGATGTAAACCTTACAGATATTACAGCCTTTATGCAGGTTGACGCTACAGCAAAGCAAATGATTGCCCAGATAGAGGAAGCAGAGCAAAAAGGTTCGTTTATAGTGCTGCTGTTTCATGGGGTGGGAGGCGAGCACCATCTGAATATAAAACTCGAAGAACACCGCAAACTACTGGAATACCTTAAGAAAAGGGAAAAGGATATATGGGTAGCTACTATGGTAGATGTGGCAGAACATATAAAAAAGCAGCAGGAGAAGCAGGCTGCTAGAAAGGTTTTGAAAGTGAAAAAGTAATCAATAACTTAAGCTATGGAAAACAAACTACTGCGAATGGATAATATTGGGATTGTTGTAGAATCC
>CAMPIZ010000349.1 GCA_946886675.1 uncultured Flavobacterium sp. | reverse complement strand
GTCATACTTATATTCATCTATTGTTTCTGATTTATCAAAAGCATCAAACATATATTCTTTAGCCAGGTTTCCATTTGCATCATAGCTAAATTTCTCTATTCTTACAGGTTTATTTTCAGTGCCTTCGGTAGTTTCACGGCTGGCAAGGTTATTACCCTCATATGTAAAGAGGGTAGTATAATCAAGCTCTTCACCTTTATAACGTGCATCTTTTATTTTCCTTCCCTCATCGTCATAATCATATACGTTCCTAAACTGTACTGTAGGCTCTTTAAAATAAAAATGCTCTTCTTTTAGCCTCCCTTTATCATCATAAATAAACTTTGTTTTATTGGTAAGAATGTCCTGAGAATTATACTCAATTTGTTCAATTAGTAATGTGTCTTTAAATTTTTGCTCAGTTCTTGTTATCTGCGAGTTATCGGTATTTCTTTTAACGAATGAAATATTATTTCCGGTTTTGTCCCAACCATATTCAGACTTCATTATCGGATTTCCCGACATATATTGTGTTAGTAAAAGCTTTTTATTTCTGCCATCATACTTGCTTACCTCGTGCAGTATTGTATTTTTAAGGTATTTTTTCTCCAGTACCAGCTTCCCCTCATCATTAAAAAACAGGTCAAAATCGTGACTGTAAGCATTTTCACGCTTAGGTTCTCCCTTGTCAAGCGATTCGTTTTTTACTTCATACGATCTTTCTGATATGCTTTCTACATTACCATTAAATTTATAGTAAGCCCAGTCTGACTTACTGTGGTCTACAACCTTCTTTTCTTCTTTCTGGCACGCTGCCAGTATCAATAATAAAGCAAATGGATAAATACGTTTCATTTTAAGATTTTGTTAAGGTTTCCAAAAATCTGCTTTTTTTTTCAAAAAGTCAATTCTCAAGACAAATTAATGCATAAAAAATCCGCCCTAAAGGCGGATTTGATATAAATTATAAAACTTGTTATGCTTTTGGCATTGTGGCTTCATATTTTTTTGTTACCGCATCCCAATTAATTACATTATAAAATGCAGAGATGTAATCTGGCCTTTTGTTTTGGTAATGAAGGTAATAAGCATGTTCCCAAACATCTATGCCCAGTATTGGAGTACCGGAAATACCTACATTTGGCATTAGCGGGTTATCCTGATTAGGGGTGCTGCCCACCATAAGCTTACCCGACTTATCTACAACAAGCCATGCCCAGCCTGAACCAAATTGTTTAGAAGCTGCATCAGAAAACTGGTTTTTAAAGTTTTCAAACGAACCAAAATCTTTGTTTATGGCTTCAGCAAGTGCGCCCGTTGGCTCGCCGCCTGCTTTTGGAGCCATAATTTCCCAGTAAAGGTTATGGTTGTAAAATCCGCCGCCATTGTTTCTTACGGCTTTATTTTCCATATCCAGTCCTTTAAGTATTTCTTCAATTGTTTTGCCTTCCATATCTGTACCCTTAACAGCATCATTAAGCTTGTTTGCATAGCCCACATGGTGCTTAGAGTAATGGGTTTCCATTGTTTTGGCATCTATATAAGGCTCAAGGGCATCATAAGCATAACCCAGCTTAACCGGCTTAAAGTTTCCTTCAACAGTTACATCGTCAGGATTGCCCATTGCAGGAACTTCTTCGGTTTGAGGAGCAGGTACGTCAACCACTTCTTCAAGATTATTTTCTTTTTTGCAGGATTGCATTGCTGCAATCAGTACTAATGCTGAAAAGAACATTTTAGCGTTTTTCATAATAGTAATTTATTTTAGAGAGTTGATTAAATCAATGTATATCTGCTTAGCCTCATCTGCGCTCAAATGCCTTATCTGCATCCATGCATTCATTTTAAAAGCATTTCTAAGGTCGTAAGACTGATAATAGCTTTTTTTAGCATCACCCAGTGTAGCCTGCTTATAATATGCATAAATTTTAAGCATGACATCCTGAGGCAATGCCTGTGTCATATTGGAAGCCTTTTCATACGCCTCCCGGAAACGTGTATCCAGGTCTTTTTCCTGCATTTAGGCTTTTTTTGCAATTACGGTTTTACCGCCTATGGCTTTTTGATTGAGCTTGACATCTATTTCGGTACCTAAAGGTAAGAATAAATCTACTCTCGACCCAAACTTTATAAAGCCGGCATCGGTACCCTGTACCACCTGCATACCTTCTTTTGCATAATTAACAATACGCCTTGCCAGCGCTCCTGCAATCTGCCTATATAAAATATCTCCAAATATGCGGTTTTCTATAACCACGGTTGTACGCTCATTTTCTTCACTGGCTTTTGGATGCCATGCCACAAGGTATTTACCCGGATGGTATTTACTGAATTTTACAAGGCCATTTACGGCATATCTTGTAACGTGTACGTTTATTGGCGACATAAAGATAGATACCTGAAGACGTTTATCTTTAAAGTATTCCGGTTCATATACTTCCTCGATCACTACTACCTTGCCGTCTACAGGCGCAATAACAACATGATCTGCAGCATCTACCGGCCGTTTTGGATTCCTGAAAAACTGAAGTATAAGTATAAGGAATACAAGAGAAAATATCTCTATGAATTTTAAAAGCCAGTAACTGGCAATATACTTTTCTGCCAGTAAAACCACTACTACGGTTACTGCCAATGCGCTTAAAATAATTTTGGCTCCTTCTTTATGAAACATAATGTATTATTTGATATAACAATAATAGAAAAGGTATTGCAAATATAATACTATCCTGCCGGTCTAAAATACCTCCGTGGCCAGGCATTATATTTCCGCTGTC
>CAMPIZ010000348.1 GCA_946886675.1 uncultured Flavobacterium sp. | reverse complement strand
ATATAAAAGAGATGTTAGGATATTATATTATAATAGGGTTGCTTGCCCTTATAAGTTTTGCAGTAAGTGCCAAGCTGAAAAGCAAGTTTGCACATTACTCAAAAGTTCATCTTAGAAATGGGATGAGCGGGGCAGAGATTGCCCAGAAAATGCTTCAGGATAATGGTATTTATGATGTCAAGGTAATTTCGACTCCGGGAAGGCTTACAGATCATTATAATCCAATGGATAAAACCGTAAACCTTAGTGAGGCAGTATACAATCAGCGAAATGCTGCAGCAGCGGCCGTGGCGGCACACGAGGTTGGGCATGCGGTACAACATGCTACGGCATACAATATGCTTATGTTTAGGTCTAAAATGGTGCCTGTGGTAAATGTAGCTTCAGGGCTTTCACAATGGCTTATTTTTGGTGGCCTTATTATGGGTGCCGCAGCACAAATAGGTTTTGGATATTACATTGCTATTGCAGGGCTTGCCCTTATGGCAATTACCACTGTTTTTGCCTTTATAACATTACCTGTAGAATATGATGCCAGTAACCGTGCCCTTGCATGGCTTAAAAATAAAAATATGCTGAGCCAGCAGGAATATGCCGGAGCAGAAGACTCCCTTAAATGGGCGGCACGTACCTATGTGGTAGCTGCTATTGGTGCGCTGGCAATGCTTTTGTACTGGGCACTTCAGATATTTGGAGGTTCCAGGGATTAACCCCTGTCTATATATACTTTAATGAACCGCCGGGCTTATAACCCGGCGGTTTTTTATTTATAAGCTGAATTCTGATTACCGCGACTGAAAACGAAAGCTACAACTGTATCTGCCTTTCTATCTGCTGCTCCAGCGAAATAAATGTTTCAGTGCGCGATACGCCTTTTACAGGCTGTATTTTGTTATTTAATAACTGCATTAAATGCTCGTTATCCCTGCATATAATCTTTATCAGAATCGACCAGTTTCCGGTGGTGTAATGGCACTCCAGTACCTCGGGTATTTTTTTAAGTTCCTTAACTACCTCCGCGTTGTTTGAGGCTTTTTCCAAATAAATGCCTACAAATGCCATAGTGCTGTATCCTAATACTTTTGTGTTTACTATAAATTTGGAGCCGGATATAACCCCTGCCTGCTCCAGTTTTCGCAGCCTTTGGTGTATTGCCGCACCCGAAATACCTATTTTTCCTGCTATTTGTAGTATAGGTTTCCTCGCATCTTCCATAAGGAATCGAAGTATTTCTTTGTCAATACCGTCAATTTCTATTTGCAGGGAATTTATCTTCATAAGCTTTCGGTTTGTTATCAAATATAGCAATTTGATTTAAAAATAAAACCTTCCGGGGAAAGGAAGGTTTTATAAAAAAAATAGTTCGGGTTAGTAAATAATTTATGGGTTAGTCCCTACAGGTTATTATAGCCCATGTAAGGGACGTGTGTTTCCTTGAAAGTTACGCCAAATTGTTCAAGCTCCTTTAGTATAGGTTCATATACCTCTTTGTTAATTGGCAGCTGAACGCCCGGTGTAGTAATACTTCCGTTTAAAATGTGTAAAGTAGCCATAGCTACAGGCAGGCCTACGGTTTTTGCCATAGCGGTATAGGTTTGGTCTTCGCCAATGCAAACCATAGTGGCATCTATCTGCTTTGTTTCACCATTAAGTTCGTAGCCAAACTTGTGGTACATTACAATCATATCCTTGTCTTCCGGAGAAAGCGTCCATTTTTCCGAAAGTATTTTTTCCAGTATCTGTGCCGGTGTGGCAGCTGCGAGCCCTATTTTTTTGTTAGGATTAAAAAAATCCAGTTCCATCAGCTTTTCCCATCGGCTGTCATCCTGATCTATTTTCAGCATATGCCTGAGCTTAAGTTCCACCGAATCGGTAGGATGGTAAGGAAGAAATGCATTAACATACTCCCTGTAGCTCATGTTTTCAGAATCTTCCATGATATAGCTGTCATCTGTCATGCCCAGCTGTACAAACATATCCCATGCTTTAGAGAAGCCCACTCTTCTTAATGTACCTCGATATAGCGTTAGTGCATTATCCAGTCCATAAACGCTTCGGTATTTAAGGGAGTCGCGATTGGCATAGCCTTCAAATTTACCGTAGCCTTCTACTTCCATAACCTCTGTTCTTCGGAAAAGGCTATTGTAGGGTATGTATTTATAGGTGCCTTCATGTATAAACTTTGCGGTACCGCCCTGTCCTGCTAGGACAACATTTCGCGGGTTCCATGTAAATTTATAGTTCCATAGGTTATTATCGCTTTCGGGAGCTACAAGGCCACCGCAAAAAGATTCAAATAAAATTATCCTGCCGCCCTGTTCTTTAATGTCGTCAATAATCTTCATGGCGCTCATGTGGTCAATACCGGGATCGAGGCCTATTTCATTCATAAAGATGAGGTTGTTTTCCTTAACCTTTTCATCCAGTTCCTGCATGGCAGGGCTTATGTATGATGCTGTTACAAGATGTTTTTTGTGAGTAATACAGTCTTTTGCCACTTCATAGTGCAAATGAGCAGGTAACATAGATATTACAATATCAGCTTTGCTTATGTATGTATTTCTTTGCTCTGCATTAAAAATATCAAAAGCAATGGCAGTAGCGCGTGGGTGGCCTTTTGTTTTACGCTCTGCGAGTTCAAGTGATAAATCAGCAATTGTAATAAGCAGTTTTTCTGCTTCGGCTTTGTTTAATAAGTATTCTATTAATGATGATGCGGAACGCCCAGCACCAATTATCAGGATGTGCCTCATTTGTGTTGTACGGTGATTAATTATAACAC
>CAMPIZ010000347.1 GCA_946886675.1 uncultured Flavobacterium sp. | reverse complement strand
TTAATAAGCAGGCCACCTGCCAGTCCGGCTGCCAGCCAAACATACCATTTTTTATACCAGGGAGAAGGAAGTATAACCTCTGCCGATTTAATACCTGTTGTTGTAATATATGGGTTGGTATGGGTTACTTCAGTAACTAGCGATTCTTTTCCTAAAAACCATTTACGTTTATAACCTGTAATTACAGCGGTTTCTGTATAAACCGAAAGTGGTGCAATTATAAGGCTGTCCGGAGTTACAGTGTACTCCATGCTTAGCCATTTATTGCTGCTGCTTCCCTGCAGCTTAAAATAGGGAAGGCTATCGGTTATATTCCCATGAGTAATATAAACAGTATCGATTTTTGTAATCGTTTTATACTTTGTAACTGATTTTACCGAAGAGAAAGTGTTAGACAATGCATTTAAAAGGCTGTCTTTTTTTAAGACCAGTTTTTTAAGCTGTTTTTTTTCTATCTGTAGGGTTTTTATACTGGCCGTATGCGTCCCTATTACATTTTTATAATGCATAACAGAATCTGTTAAGGCATCTATATTGTTAGTATAACCATCTAAATTCTGCTTGTTTTCATCACATTTGTAAACCAATAAAAGCACCAGACATATTATAACCCCATAAGGAAGAGATTTTTTTACCATCTCGCTTTAGTTCCGCGAATATCATAATGTACGAAGGTAGTATAAACCCCAAGGCCACCCTGTTTCATTTTTCCTTCTGCAATAAGAGTTTCAATGGCTTCACCCAGTTGAACCGGCGAAAAGTTTTTAGCGGAGACATCAGCAGCAGAGGCAGTGAGATGTTGGCTCTTAGGTGCACCACCCACTTTTTTGTTGTGGCTTTTTGTCCTGTAACCGCTTCCCGAAACTATAAGGCTTTCGCCAATATGATTACGTAAAACCTGAAGGTTTTGAGCTAGTTCTGTTACATTAGGATAAAACTTTTCAGGTACCGGAGTACCATCTTTACAGTTAAATTCCTCCAGTTGAAAGTTTTCAGTTAATTTCATTATTTAAACATTAAGAAGTCTTCGGTACTTTTCAGGTATAAGATGTAAAAGCCTTTTAAAAATATTGACACCACCGGCACGCTCTATATTTTCTCCGATGCTCCATAATTCTATAAAAGCAAAAAGGTAAACCGCAAGTACAGGTAATGTTAGTTTGTTATCCAATACATTAAACACTACCATGTTTTTAAAAACATATTTATCAATTGCAAATGCAATTACCAGGTAAACGCCGTATTCCCAAAACACTTTTTTCATCCAGCACCTTAGGCCGTTACTGCTTATCTGATTCCAGAAATACATTTTAAAAGGATTGAATTTGAGTCCGCTTGCCACTGCCTGGGCATGAATAGAGGTAAGTGTGTTCAGTGTCGTACTTATTACAAACAACCAGAGTGCATGATTGAGTCCGGTATAGCAGGCCAGTGCTCCTGAAATTAGGGAGCAAAGGCCAATCCATATTCTTTCCATAAGGGAAGATTTATGAAATATTAGTCAAGAAGCAGGTCGCCGCTAAACATAAGCCATTTTGTGCCTGCCATAAAAATTACTGTGGCAATACTGGCTACAATACCACTGCCAATGGTGGTAATGGGCTTACCCAGTGATTTGAGGTAGTTGTAGATGTCGAACCCACATCTACGAGTCCGCCCTCAGAGTTGATGTGCACGTTAAAGGCAGTGGCTTTGGGCTGGCTTTTTACCTGGCTTACAATATCTATAAGCTCTGTTCCGGGAGTGCCATCAAACGTGCCTATCTGGCCGGAGATGTAAATGTTTCCTGTCATTTCATGGTGTTGAGTATTAAGTATTAAGTATTGAGAAGTGAGATGATAGATGATAGACTGAGGGTGTAGTATTCAGTATTCAGTCACCAGTATTCAAGGCAGATGAGTGAGTTCTCCTCTGGAGGGTGGTAAGGGGTGTGTTATACTGTTCTTTTGTCCCTGACACAAAAGAACCAAAAGGTCGGGCTATGGCTCTTTAGGCTAAAAATTATTGCATTTCGTCTAAACCATCCGAACTCGCCTGCGGCTCAGACAACGGATGCTTCTATACGCCTTATTTATAATTTTATTTACGCCACAGAGCCTGAGGCCTTTTGAAGTAAAATAGCTTCGTAGTTGGATAACTTAGCAGCTTTATTACTTAAAAACTCAGCAACTTTTGCTCCCTCATTTTTACACTACAAAGGTACGGCGGGTTTTTAGGTTTTTACTGAAGCGGCTTTTTCAGTAAATGGTTTTTGTATATTTGGTTTAAATGATACACTTTATGAGAAACCTTCTGTTCTTTGTTTTACTATGCCTTACTGCCTGTGGGGAGAGAAAAGAATCTGTACCTGATGATAAAGAAAGTTTGAGTTTTACATTGCGTGATAAACCAATTGAACAAGATGAAGTAATTTTTAAAGACGAATCATTGTTCTCAAAAGAGTTTGTTGGAGCTTTAAAAGCCAGTAAATATCCCGGAACTATTTATGTTATGGAAGATTATATAATTGTCGATAATGATACTGTCGCGCTCACGAACTTATTAAAGATGTCTCCTGAGAAAGGAGTTAAGAAAAAATTTAAAGGAGCAGATAACGGTGTAGAATATGAACTAACAATTACACATACCACTTTAGTAGATATTGTTTATTCTTTTATTATTAAGCCAGATCGTGAGAGGCCAGAAATTTTAAAAGGTAAAGCTTATATGCAGCCCTTATTCTTTTTAGGTTCTGAAACTACCGAAGATGAAAATGGAAATGGTATTTTATGCGATGAATATATTAGTG
>CAMPIZ010000346.1 GCA_946886675.1 uncultured Flavobacterium sp. | reverse complement strand
CAGCAAAAGCTATAACAGGTAAGAATAGTTTTTTCATGTTTTTGTTTTTAATAGGATTGTAGTTGAGGTTTAAACTAAATTACATATTAATGCTGTAAAACTTACATTTATTAAAAATTATTTACCATTAAACATGTTCATTGTATTATTTAAACCTGCAAGGGCAAACGATTTTATAGCCTCAGCAGATGTGTCCAGCCTTTCAGATAACTTTGTTTTTTCTTCCTCGCTCCATTCTCCTAATACATAATCTACCTGCTGGCCTTTTTTAAACTCATCGCTTATACCAAACCTAAAACGTGCATATTCTACTGTATTAAGCACCTCTTGTATGTTTTTAAGTCCGTTATGTCCTCCGTCGCTTCCTTTGGCTTTTATTCGTATTGACCCAAAGGGCAGGTTAAGATCGTCTGTAACAACGAGTAAATTTTCTTTAGGTATGTTTTCTTTATCAAGCCAGTATTTTACCGCTTTGCCGCTAAGGTTCATATAAGTGTTTGGCTTAAGTAGTATAAGGGTGCGGCCTTTTACTTTTACCTCGGCAACTGCCCCCAGCTTTAAAGTTTCAAATTGTGTCCCTTCCTGTTGTGCCAGCCTGTCTACAACTTTAAAGCCTATATTGTGGCGTGTATTTACATATTCTGCGCCTATATTGCCAAGGCCTGCTATAAGATATTTCTTCATAGGGTCTGTGTTTTCAGCCGGTTTATTTTGTTTAAATAGGTTTGATAGCCATTTCATGCTTCAAAAATAGGTAAGTTTTTACCAAATAAAAAGCGCCCCTTTTGGGGCGCTTTCCTGTATATTGAAAGATAAATTATTTTTTCTTTCCTTTTGCAGGGGCTTTTGCAGCTTTTGCAGCTTCCTGAGCAGCTTTCATAGCCGCACGTGAAATCTTCACTTGAGCTACTACTGTATTATCCGGATGAAGAAGCTTATAATTATCAACAGGAAGTTTAGTAACATAAAGTTTGTTACCCATTTCCAGTTCAGTAATGTCTGCTTCAACAAAGTCAGGAAGGTTAGCAGGTAAAGCTCTTACTTTAAGCTTACGCTGGTTAAGGCGAAGTACACCACCAGCCATAACACCTTTAGAATTACCTACAACTTTTACAGGAACCTCCATAGTGATTTCTTTATCCTCATGAAGCTGGTAAAAGTCCATATGTAAAATTTTGTCGCTTACCGGGTGGAACTGAATATCCTGTAGGATAGCGTTAAAAGTTTTACCGTTAAGGTCAATTACTACAGTGTGCACGTTTGGAGTGTAAACAAGGTTTTTAAAGTCCTTTTCTTCTGCAGTAAAATGTACTGGCTGATCTCCTCCGTATAACACGCAAGGAACCATTCCAGCATTACGTGCCGCACGCGTTGCCGCTTTGCCCACGCTTTCTCTTTCAGATCCTTTGATCGTAATTGATTTCATTTGTGAAAAATATTAATTAATAAAAGTAAATTACATTAAAAATTTGCCGCTTATAGAGTTGTTGCTGTGTACTTTGTGCATTACATCAGCAAACAGTTCCGCACATGTTACCACGCGTATTTTGCTGCTCTCTTTTTTAAGAGGAATACTATCGGTAACAATAAGCTCAAGCAGTTGTGAGTTTTCTATTTTTTCATAAGCATCGCCCGAAAGGATGGCATGTGTACATATAGCCCTCACGCTAAGTGCCCCTCTTTCCATCATCATGTCGGCAGCTTTTGTAAGGGTGCCTCCTGTATCAACCATATCATCAACAAGCACAATGTGGCGGCCTCTTACATCACCAATAACTTCCATAGTTTCGATAACGTTTGCCTGCTTTCTTTGCTTATAACATATAACAACGTCGCTGCCCAGGAATTTAGAATATGCATAAGCCCTTTTAGAACCACCCATATCCGGAGAGGCAATGGTAAGGTTTTCAAGGTTAAGGCTCTTTACATATGGTAAGAATATGGTAGAAGCAAACAGGTGGTCTACCGGCTTTTCAAAGAACCCCTGGATCTGATCGGCGTGAAGATCCATAGTCATAATCCTCGTAGCGCCCGCAGATTCAAGAAGTTTGGCAACCAGTTTTGCTCCTATTGGAACACGTGGCTTATCTTTTCTGTCCTGCCTTGCCCAGCCAAAGTATGGTATTACAGCAGTAATGTGCCTTGCAGAAGCTCTTTTTGCTGCATCTATCATCAGCAGAAGCTCCATAAGGTTGTCAGAACTAGGGAAGGTAGAACATACAAGGAAAACACGAAGTCCTCTTATAGACTCTTCAAACGATGGCTGAAACTCGCCGTCGCTGTATTTAGAAAAAGTTATTTTACCTAGTTCGGCACCATAGCTGTCAGCAATTTTCTTTGCCAGGTACTCGCTGTTAGAACATGAAAAAATTTTTGCTTCCGGTTCCATGTATGGCATCTTAAATACTTGTTTAGTAGTTGTTTACTGTGTTGTTTCTGTAAATGAGGTGCAAATTTAGGAATTTAATCGGACTCTGGAAGTTTTTTAAGGTTATTTTTCCATTGGTTGGATTTATTTTTTACATTTGCACCCACTAAATACTTAAAATGCTGCCTGGATGGCGGAATTGGTAGACGCGCACGACTCAAACTCGTGTACTACGGTGTGTGGGTTCGATTCCCACTCCAGGTACTCAAAAACCCATTAGTTCATTCTAATGGGTTTTTTATTTCGATTTTGCACAGCTTCTTGTATTTGTTAACCAATTTAATAGTTAATTGTAATGAATGCTAAATTTTTGCATTACTTAAATAGTCTTTACAATTTCATTTACAAAACCTATAATTC
>CAMPIZ010000345.1 GCA_946886675.1 uncultured Flavobacterium sp. | reverse complement strand
ATCTTCGGTAGGTAAAGGAGCAAAAATTGAAGTTGTCTTTCCTAATTATTAAGATAAATAGCAAATTCTCATTTAGATGTTTTATATATTTGTGGCGGTTTAAAAAAATTCAAAAGAATGAAAGATTTATTAAAGAAATTCGAAAATAAACAGCCTGAAATAGTTTTTAACTGGAAAGATTCTGAAACCGAAGCCGAGGGGTGGACGGTTATCAATTCCCTTAGGGGTGGAGCTGCCGGAGGTGGTACCAGGATGAGAAAAGGACTTGATATGAATGAGGTTCTTTCGCTTGCTAAAACTATGGAAGTTAAGTTTACGGTTTCTGGCCCTGCTATAGGCGGTGCAAAATCAGGAATAAATTTTGATCCGGCCGACCCAAGAAAAAAAGGCGTTCTTCAACGTTGGTATAAAGCGGTTTCGCCACTTTTAAAAAGCTATTATGGTACCGGTGGTGACCTTAATGTTGATGAGATACATGAGGTTATCCCTATGACGGAAGAGTGTGGAGTATGGCATCCGCAGGAAGGGGTTTTTAACGGGCACTTTAAACCAAGTGAAGCCGATAAAATAAACAGAATAGGCCAGTTGAGGCAGGGTGTAGTGAAAGTTATAGAAAACCCGGTTTTTTCTCCTGATGTAAATAAAAAATATACTGTGGCCGATATGATTACCGGTTATGGTGTTGCTGAGGCTGTACGCCATTTTTATGCAATATATGGTGGTGAGGTTAAAGGAAAGAAGGCAATAGTTCAGGGCTTTGGTAATGTAGGTTCAGCAGCAGCATTTTATCTTGCGGAAATGGGGGTTAAAGTTGTAGGTATAATTGATCGCGATGGCGGGCTTATTTATAATAATGGCTTTACTTTTGAAGAAATAAGAGATCTTTTCCTTAATAAGGATGGTAATAAGCTTGTTGCTGATAACATGATTCCTTTTGAAAAAATAAATGAGGAAATATGGAAGAGTGGCGCAGAGATTTTTGCTCCATGTGCAGCGTCAAGACTGGTTACAAAAGACCAGATTGATAATATGATTGCTTCTGGCCTTGAGGTAATTTCATGTGGTGCAAATGTTCCTTTTGCTGATAAAGAAATCTTTTTTGGCCCTATCATGGAATCTACAGACAGTAAAGTAAGCCTTATACCGGATTTTATCTCTAACTGTGGTATGGCAAGGGTGTTTGCTTACTTTATGGAGAAAAAAGTGGGCATGACAGACGAGGCTGTATTTAAGGATACATCTGAAACTATAAGGAAAGCCATAGAAAGAGTACATGAGCAAAACAATTCTAAGGTTAACATAAGCAATACAGCTTTTGAAATTGCCTTAAAACAGCTGGTGTAACAAAACAATAAAATTTTTAAATTTAATGACAGGTAATATTATCTGTCATTTTTTTATTATGACATACAGGGAAACTACAGAATGGATGTTTAAACAGCTGCCTATGTATCAGCAGCAGGGCGCTTCTGCTTTTAGAAAAGACCTTACCAATACCATTGCACTGGCAAAACATTTGGGTAATCCGGAAAGGGAGATAAGAACAATTCATGTTGCAGGAACAAACGGCAAAGGTTCAGTGTCTAGTATGCTTGCCTCCATACTTCAGGATGCCGGATATAAAGTTGGGCTTTATACATCTCCGCATTTAAAGGATTTCCGGGAGCGCATCAAAATA
This sequence comes from uncultured Flavobacterium sp., assembly GCA_946886675.1. The sequence continues at coordinate 1,140 of CAMPIZ010000345.1, read as the reverse complement.
AACGGACAGGATATACCCGAAGATTTTGTTTGCAGTTTTATTGAGGCTAATAAGGCTTTTTTTGAAGAGAATCAATTGAGTTTTTTTGAAATGACTGTTGGGTTGGCTTTTCAGTATTTTAAAGAAAAAAAAGTTGATATAGCTGTTATTGAAACCGGAATGGGAGGAAGACTTGATTCTACCAACATCATTCATCCAATAGTTTCTGTAATTACCAATATAGGTTTTGACCATACCCAGTTTTTAGGAGATACGCTGGAAAAGATTGCAATAGAGAAAGCGGGTATTATAAAAAAAGGTATTCCGGTAGTTGTGGGCGAGTATACACCTGAAACAAAAAGTGTTTTTTTAAATAAGGCCAGAGAGACTGCTTCACAAATTTTCTTCGCATCTGAAGCTGAATTTGATGAATATGAGTCGGATTTAATTGGGGATTACCAAAAACAGAATAAGAAAACTGTTCTACAAACTGTTGAGGTACTGCAAAGGTATTTATCTATACATGAAGATAATATTGCATCCGGGTTATTAAATGTGCAAAAAAATACAGGATTTATGGGTAGGTGGCAGGTTTTGCATACAAATCCAACAGTAGTGTGTGATACGGCACATAATGCACATGGCCTTAAAATAGTGCTTGGGCAGATTGATAAGCAACAGTATGATACATTAAGAATAGTTTTTGGCGTTGTAAACGATAAAGATCTAACGGAAATTTTACCATTATTACCTAAAGAAGCAGTATATTATTTTTGTAAGCCCAATGTGCCAAGAGGACTTGATGCTACAGATTTACAGAGACAGGCGGCAGACTTTAATTTAAAGGGAGAGGTATATGTTTCTGTTGCAGATGCTTATAAAAACGCGCTTGCTGATGCTGCTGAAACCGATTTTATTTATATTGGTGGCAGTACATTTGTGGTAGCAGAAATTTTATAATTTTTTAATTTATTGTTTGCAAATATCAAAAAACAGTCTATATTTGCACTCGCAATAAGGAACTCAAGCGGTTTAAATTGCAGACATATCGGGCGATTAGCTCAGTTGGTTCAGAGCATCTCGTTTACACCGAGAGGGTCGGGGGTTCGAATCCCTCATCGCCCACAAAAAGACAAAAAACGACATTGGAAGACAATGTCG
>CAMPIZ010000344.1 GCA_946886675.1 uncultured Flavobacterium sp. | reverse complement strand
TACTAATATTATTTGCAATAATAGGCTTAACGCTTCCCCTTAATGCGCAGGAAAACCAGTACAGGGAAACTATTTTAAATGAGGCTGGTAAAATGGGAAAAGCGTTTATTGCAAAAGACTATGAAGCTTTTGCAAAATTCAGCCACCCTACAACTATAGTAATGATGGGCGGCCATGACACCATGATGAAATTTATAAAATCAAATTTTGAACAGCTTGAAGCAGAGGGCGTCTCTTTCTTAGATGTTACTTTTGGCGAGCCAACACAAATTATTCCTATACAAAATAAGGATTTAAATGTTTTGGAACTACAGTGTACACTGCCACAATCGGTAAAAATGGGAGTTCCCGGAGGAAAAGTCACTGCAAATACAACACTTATAGCTGTATCAAGGGACAATGGCACAAACTGGTATTTTGCCGACGTATCCGGTAATAACCTTGAAACCATGCGCAAAATTATACCTACACTAAGCCCTAAACTTGTGATACCACAACAGGAAGAGCCTGTTTTTGTTCCGGATGAGGAAACAGAAAAACAATAATTAATTATGGAAAAAAGGATTGCGCACATAACCGATACACATCTTGGCGATGCAACCGCCATAGACCGTGGCGCCAATCCTAAAAAAAACCTTAAGAAAGTACTGGAGCACATTGCTCTGGATAAAATTGATGAAATTATTGTTACCGGAGATCTTGGAAACAAAGAGAGCCTGCCCTGGCTGTTTGAAAAATTACAGGACTACAAGCCCGGCTTTAAGGTTATATTGGGTAACCATGATGTTTTTAAAGATGTAGTTAAATACTATAAGAGCACTAAGCCTGTTGCTGAAGAAGAGCTTTATTACACGCAGGAAGACGACGTATACAAATACATCTTTATGGATTCATCTTCGGCAACTATAAGCAAACAGCAGCTCGGCTGGCTTAAAGAGGAAATAAATACCCTTAAAAAAATCATTGTTTTTATACATCATCCCATATTGGGTTTAAGCACCGGTATGGATAAAGTTTACCCTTTAAAAAACCGGGATAAGGTAAAAGCTATTTTAGAGGAAGCAAAAAAACCTGTAACTGTTTTTTGCGGACACTATCACATGCCAGATAAACGTAATGAGGGTAAAATAACCCAGTATATAACACCGTCAACTGCTTTTCAGGTAAGTAAAAATTCCCAAAGCATTGATATAAACGTAAAGTCTTTCGCATATCGTATTATTACCCTTACAGATATTGGCATAAAAACTACACTGGTCACCAATTTCTATGATCGTTTTATTGAAAAAACCGGTTAAAAATTTTATAAAGTAATTCCATACCCGGCGTGTTTTAAGTAACTTACCATAAAAACCATCAAACATGAAAAACACAGACGACTTCGAGTTCGAATACAACCTTGATGATAATATGGGACTACAGGAGCTTGTAGAAATCCATGTGGGTGACCTTACACTTCCTACAGGCAAAATTATAGCGGCCGATCCTTTTTTTACTTATGAACAGCGGCCATTTAATCGTTCTGTTTTACCAGACAAATATCCGGTTTTTATCTATATGGCCGAGATTGATGACGAGCACCACAGGATAGCTTATGCTAAAATTAAGTTCCGGAGTGATGAAGCAAACAAATGGATACTAGCCATAACAGACGATATTACTAAAGAAGAGCTTAACGAACTTAGCGAAGATGAGTTTTTTGGTTTCCCTGTTGACAGCGGGCTTGCCTGTTTTCTGGATGAAGAAACCAATAACCAGCTTATGGAAAAAATAGACGCCCTGCAGGAATTAAAGCCTGAATCTAATTATTATGATGAAGTTCTGGCAGAGGAGTTTAGAGCCTATTCATCAAAAAATAAATTCTCCCGAGAATTGGGTGACTGGAATGACCACCATCCTGATAAAGATTCAGATAATAATATTATTATGTTTTCCTCCGGCTGGGGCGATGGATATTACCCTGCTTATTGGGGGCTTAATGAAAATGGGGATACTGTAGAACTTGTAATTGATTTTCTGATCAATGAATTTGAGGATGAAGACGAGGAAGAATATGAAGACTAATACAGCATTTGTATTTCTTTTATTTTATACTCTGTAATGCTATCATCCTCAAGAAGTAATTCCAGATTTCCGCTTTTGGTAACACCCTGTATAATCCCCATAAATTTACCACCATCCTTTTCAAAAGGCATGGGGATGCCTTTTTTAAACAGTTTTTTGTGGTATTTATCCCAAATCGCATCTGTATTTTTATTAAGTAGTGATGCTATATTGCGCCTAATATTAACAGTAATTTGTTCCAATACGGCCATTTTATCAAAATCCCTGCCTGTCACAGCCGCTAAAGAAGATGCCTTAGGTAATGATTTAAAATCCGCCTGATTAATGTTTAAACCTATGCCAACTACAGAAAATATTTCACCATTGTTTTTAATGCTGTTTTCAATGAGTATACCCCCTATTTTTTTATTTCCTGCCAAAATGTCGTTAGGCCATTTAATGCTTATTCCCGGCACATTGTTTATTTCCAGTGCTTCGGCAATACTTACGGCAACGGCAGCGTTAAGGTTAAATATTTCATTAATACCCAGCAGCAAATCTTTAATTAACACACTAAAGGTAAGGTTCTTACCGGGTTCTGTATCCCAGGAGGCACCCATTTGCCCCCTGCCCTGTGTTTGATGTTCTGCCGTAACTATGGTAAAATTTTCTACATACTGTCCGGATGACAACGTTTTTAAATAGTCATTGGTAGAGTTAATGGCATTGAGTTTGATAATATTCATTAAAAAAAGAAATAAGTCTTTTTAATCCCTTTTGAG
>CAMPIZ010000343.1 GCA_946886675.1 uncultured Flavobacterium sp. | reverse complement strand
AACTAATAGAAATAATAAAATAAACCATTATAGTTTTTTTAACTGCAACCATGTTGCAATTGTAAGTTCTTTTTCCCTACCTTTGCGGTAATGAAAAGAAAATTTGCAATATTTAATCTTGCGCTTATGGCCGTTGTACTCCTTACATCGGCTTTTCAGTCTTTTCATTCCTTTAGCCATCAGCATTATGCAGAAGGGCATTACCACAACCATAACGAACTGAAAAAGGAAGCGAAGCATTTTAGCGGTCTTGACCATGAACAGCATGAGGAGGACGACTGCTCTGTATGCGATTTTCATTTCGACTTTTTTGTGGCGCCCCAGCAGTTTTGCCTAAGGCTCGATTTCCCTTTTAACCCAATACACTATACTTTCAGCAGTATAGAAGGCACACCTTCTTTTGCCGGAAGCCTTTTCGCACACCGCGGCCCTCCGGCATTAGTTTAAGAATAGAAAATTGTTTCCGGGCTTAGTAAAAGCTACGGAAAATTGTATTTATTCCTGAACTGAAATATCATGCGATTTTACATCCTATTGCTTTTTGCACTGGTGGCAACGGGCAGCAGTTCCTATTCGCAAAGCACGCTAAGCGGAAATGTAACTGATTCCAAAAACCAGCCTCTTGACGGGGCACATATACACATAGAGCAGCTACATGCGGTAAGCTCACCTTTGGGCACGTATGAAATACACAACATCCCTGACGGAAAGCACAGGGTAGTGATTTCTTATATAGGTTTTGCAGCAATGGATACCATTATAAACTTTTATGGCGACATGGTATTGGATGCTGTGCTTGTATCACAAAATACTCAACTGGAAGAAGTGGTGCTGGACCAAACCACAATAGTTTCAAAAAATACGGTTGCCAAGCAGGATGTAAAACTGGTAACACTGGAAAAATACAGCAGCAGTACCCTTGGCGATGCATTAAAGGAAATACCGGGAGTTTATTCGCTTAAAACAGGAAACAATATTGTAAAACCAATAATTAACGGGCTACACAGCAGCAGGGTTCCCGTATTGGTAAACAATGTAAGGCTTGAAGACCAGCAATGGGGTACCGAGCACGCCCCTAATCTTGATATTAACTCAGCAGGAAAAGTTTCAGTTATAAAAGGTGCTTCTGCCCTGCAATATGGTGGTGATGCCATAGGCGGATTAGTATTGGTTGAGTCATTATCGGTTTTAAACGACACATTGTTTGGCAGATCGATATTATCCTTAAATTCAAACGGCCGTGGCGGCAGTATTACCAGCAGCGTGCACAAAGGTGCTCAAAAAGGCTGGGCCTGGAATGCAGGCGGTACGTTTAAGTACTTTGGCGACCGCCAAGCGCCTGATTATATTTTATCAAACACCGGAAACAGGGAAGGCAATTTTTCGGGAGATGTGAAGTACATAGCCGACACTTATGACCTTTCCGCAAGCTATAGTTTTTATAATGCTGTTATTGGTATTGCTTCCGCAACCCACATAGGCAGCACTGCTGATCTGGCTAATGCGATAAATAGTGGAAGGCCTTATATAATCGATCCGTTTACTTATAGTATAAATGCACCCAAACAGGAAGTACAGCACCATTTGGGCAAGCTGAATTTTAATACGCAACTCTCCCCCTTCTCTTCCCTGGCTTTACAATATGCATTTCAGCTTAACCGAAGAAAAGAGTTTGACATACGCCGTGGTGATGACAGGGACAAAGCAGCCCTGGATCTTACACTGATTACCAATACCCTACACGCTGACTGGAAATTTGAAAAGGGAGATAATACTTTGAAAAGCGGTATAAGCTTTACCATGCAGGATAATGAGGCGAGCCCGGATACCGGAATCCGCCCCCTAATACCTAATTATACACGCACTGATATTGGAGGATATGCTATAGCTTCACACCGCTTTAGCAACAGCTTTAGTGCCGAGGCAGGTTTGCGTTACGATTACTCACACATTGATGCCGATAAATTTTACCAGAAAACACGCTGGACAAACTTAGGCTATGAAGGGAAGTTTGACCATTTTATAGTAGCCGATTACGGTTCGCAATGGCTCACCAACCCTAAATTTACTTATAACAATATATCGGCCAGCCTGGGCATAAAAAAACAAGTTGCTGATAACTGGGAGTTGTTTGCTAATGCAGGGCTTGCCATGCGAAACCCAAACCCTTCAGAACTTTTTAGCGATGGGTTGCATCACTCTAACGGCACTATAGAACTGGGTGACTTAGGCATCACTAAAGAAGAGTCTTATAAATTTTCAGCTACGCTGATTAAGCAGGGCGGTATTTTTAATTTTGAAGTTACTCCTTACACTAACTTCATAAACAATTTTATCTTCCTTAAACCTACCGGTGCCGAATATACCATTCGCGGCTCTTTCCCTGTATATAGTTACACACAAACAGATGCTTTGCTGATGGGAGCCGATTTTCATTCGGACCTATATCTTGGCAGCCACTTTAAGCATAGCCTTAACATGGCTTATGTATATGGCACTAACAGGAATACAGACGAACCGCTTATAGATATGCCTCCTCTCAATATTATCAATACGCTCCATTATGCGTTTAATGACAACCACAATTCCTATTTAGAGCTTAGAAGCGAAGCTGTATTTGCACAAAGCCGTTATCCTGACTATAATTTTTATGCCGATGTACTACAGGATGGCGAACTGGTTCCGGTACTGGTAGATGTAAGTACTCCACCTGCGGGCTACCATCTCCTGCATTTTAATTCGGGTGCAGATTTTACAATCGGTAAAACACTTGCATCAGTAAGCTTTTCTGTAAATAATATATTCAACACTTCCTACAGGGATTACCTAAACTGTCAACGGCTTTATAC
>CAMPIZ010000342.1 GCA_946886675.1 uncultured Flavobacterium sp. | reverse complement strand
GCTCCAACCAGAACATTTAGAGGTCACGCTGAAAAGAGAAAATAAGCAATGGAAGCAGTAGCAAAATTAAATGATTGCCCTACCTCACCTCGTAAAATGCGATTGGTTGTTGACCTGATCCGTGGTGAACGTGTAGAGAAAGCGTTATACATCTTAAAGTATACAAATAAAGAAGCAGCACAAAGAGTTGAGAAACTGTTATTGTCTGCAATAAAAAATTGGGAAGCTAAAAACGAAGGTCAGCGCCCTGAAGACAACGAATTGTTTGTGAAAACAATTACTGTTGACGGAGGTCGTCAATTAAAAAGACTTAGACCAGCTCCTCAAGGTCGTGGTCACAGAATTCGCAAGCGTTCAAATCACGTAACTCTTGTAGTTGATACAAAAAACGTTCAAACTGAAACTAAATAAGGAATGGGACAGAAAGCACATCCAATAGGTAACAGATTAGGAATCATCAAAGGTTGGGATTCTAACTGGTTCGGTGGCAACAACTACTCCGATAAATTAGTTGAAGATGAAAAAATACGAAAATATATCGCTGCACGTATTTCAAAAGGCGGTATCTCTAAAGTAGTTATCGAACGTACTTTAAAACGCATTACTGTTACTATCCACACGGCTCGTCCGGGTATAGTAATTGGTAAAGGTGGCCAGGAAGTAGATCGATTGAAAGAAGAGTTGAAGAAACTAACAAAGAAAGACGTTCAAATCAACATTTTTGAAATAAAACGTCCTGAGTTAGATGCGCAATTGGTAGGTGAGGGAATTGCTAAGCAATTAGAGGCTCGTATTTCTTTCCGTCGTGCGATGAAGACAACAATTGCTTCAACCATGAGAATGGGAGCTGAAGGAATCAAGATCATGTGTTCAGGCCGTTTAGGTGGTGCTGAGATGGCACGTACCGAGCAGTATAAAGAGGGAAGGATTCCTTTGCATACTTTCCGTGCGGACATCGACTATGCTTTAGCAGAAGCTCTTACAACTTATGGAAAAATAGGTGTTAAGGTATGGATTTGCAAAGGTGAAGTTTATGGAAAACGTGACTTATCTCCTAACATCGGTCAAACGACAGGTGTAAGAGGAAGAGACGGTGCTGAGGCTCCTGGTTTTGCAGGTGGCGCAGACAGACGTGCCGGCGGTGCTGGTGACAGACGCGGCGGTGGCGAGAGACGTGGTGGTGGTGATAATCGTGGCGGTGGTCAAAACCGTGGCGGTGGCCCGGGTCAAAATCGCGGCGGTGGTCAAAACCGTGGTGGTGGTGCTGGAGCAGGTGGCTTCAGAGGAAAGAAATAATTTAATTTTAGACATCGTTTTTCGATAAATATATAAGAACATGTTACAGCCAAAAAGAACGAAGTTCAGGAAGATGCAAAAAGGCAAAATGAAAGGTCTGGCCACTCGTGGTGCAGAGCTTGCATTTGGTTCTTTTGGAATAAAATCATTAGAACCGGCTTGGATCACCAGTCGTCAGATTGAAGCAGCTCGTATTGCGGTTACCCGTTTTATGAAACGTGAAGGTCAGGTATGGATCCGTATTTTCCCTGATAAACCCGTTACCAAAAAACCTGCAGAAGTACGTATGGGTAAAGGTAAAGGTGCTCCGGAATACTGGGTTGCAGTTGTACGCCCAGGTAGAATGATATTTGAAGCTGAAGGTGTGCCTTTGGAAGTAGCCAAAGAAGCATTACGTTTAGCCGCTCAGAAATTACCCGTTCAAACTAAATTCGTCTTACGTAGAGATTACGTAGAGGCATAAATTAGTTGTAAGTTATAAGTTGAACGTTGTAAGTTAAATTGCATCATACAACTTACAACCTTCAACACAAAACTAAATTAAAGATGAAAAACTCAGAAATTTTAGAGCTATCTACTGAAGAGATCGTTGCGAGAATTAATGAAGAACGAGCGAACCTTACAAAATTAAGATTCGCACACACGGTATCTGCTATCGAAAATCCGACAAGGATCAACAAAGTGAGAAAAGATATCGCTCGTTTAAACACAGAATTGACTAGCCGCAAGGTGCAGTCCGCTTCTGAAACAAAATAATTTTAGAGTCCAAATGGAAAGAAAATTAAGAAAAACACGTATCGGGCTTGTGGTTAGCAACAAGATGGAGAAATCTGTCGTGGTAGCTGTAGAAAGAAAAGTAAAGCACCCGATTTATGGTAAGTTCGTAAAAAAGACTACCAAATTTATGGCTCATGACGAAACTAACACTTGCGGTATCGGTGATACAGTGTTAATTATGGAGACTCGTCCGCTGAGTAAGACTAAAAACTGGAGATTAGTTGAAATTTTAGAAAGGGCTAAGTAACATGGTACAACAGGAATCAAGACTGAATGTTGCTGACAACAGCGGAGCTAAAGAAGTTTTAGTTATCCGTGTTCTGGGCGGTACCGGTAAGCGTTATGCTTCTGTAGGTGACAAAATTGTTGTTACTGTAAAGAGTGCGCTTCCATCTGGTAACGTTAAGAAAGGAACTGTTTCAAAAGCAGTTGTTGTTAGAACTAAGAAAGAAGTAAGACGTAAAGACGGTTCTTACATCCGCTTCGACGATAACGCAGCAGTATTATTAAACGCACAGGACGAGCCGCGTGGAACACGTATATTCGGTCCGGTAGCAAGAGAACTGCGTGAGAAACAATTCATGAAAATTGTATCATTAGCACCGGAGGTACTATAAAATGCAAAAGAAATTAAATATAATACCTAAGCTTAAAATCCGTAAAGGAGATTTAGTGCAGGTAATGGCCGGAGATTCAAAGGGAAAGCAAGGCAAGATTACACAGGTAATTCTTAAAACCAACAGGGCAATTGTTGAAGGTGCTAATATGGTATCAAAG
>CAMPIZ010000341.1 GCA_946886675.1 uncultured Flavobacterium sp. | reverse complement strand
TATAAAAAACACTCAAAGATTATTACAAATATTCTACTTTTGCATAAATTTTTTTAAAACAAAGGTCATAAAGACATTAGTATGGACAGGTTTTCCTTTTTAAACGCAGCACATACTGCTTTTTTTGCAGATTTATACGAGCAATATATAGAGAATCCTGATAGTGTAGAACCAAGCTGGAGAAGTTTTTTCCAGGGTTTTGATTTTGCAAGTTCAGATTACGGTTCCGGTTTCTTTGAAACACCACCTCAGCAAAATGGTGCGGCAATGCCTGATTATTCGGGAGTTCCGGAAAAAGTACAAAAAGAATTTAAGGTGCTAAACCTTATTGAAGGATACAGGACTAGAGGCCACTTATTTACTAAAACCAACCCTGTAAGGGAAAGAAGGACGTTTACTCCTGCAATTGATTTAGAAAATTTCGGGTTATCAAACGCCGATCTTGATACGGTTTTTGATGCTGCAAAAGAAATAAACATGCAGCCGTCTACCCTTAGGCAGATTGTAGATCATCTTAACAAGGTTTACTGCCAGCATATTGGGGTAGAGTATATGTACATACGCGATCCGCAGGTAAGAAAGTGGATACAGGACAGGCTTGATGTGAACGAAAATCAACCGAGCTTTTCAGCCGATCAAAAGAAACACATACTTTCAAAACTCAATGAGGCAGTTTCTTTTGAAAACTTCCTTCATACAAAATATGTAGGGCAAAAGCGCTTCTCTCTTGAAGGTGGAGAATCACTTATTCCTGCGCTTGACGCTCTTATAGAAACTGCTGCCGAAAAAGGTGTGGAGCAGTTTGTAATGGGTATGGCACATAGAGGTCGCCTTAACGTACTTGCCAATATTTTTGGTAAGTCTACTTCCGATATTTTTAGTGAGTTTGACGGTAAAGACTATGATGATGATGCTCTTTTTGATGGTGATGTGAAATACCACCTTGGCCTTACAGCCGACAAAAAGACAAAAGCGGGCAAAAATATAAATATTAACCTTGCGCCAAACCCATCGCACCTTGAAACTGTAGGTGCGGTTATAGAAGGTATAGCAAGGGCAAAGCAGGACAGGTACTATCCGGATGATTTTTCTAAAGTACTGCCTATAGCGCTTCATGGTGATGCTGCTGTGGCAGGGCAGGGCATAGTATATGAAATTGTACAGATGGCCAAACTGGATGGTTATAAAACCGGAGGTACAATTCACCTTGTTATAAACAACCAGGTAGGGTTTACTACAAACTATCTGGATGCACGTTCGTCTACTTATTGTACGGATATTGCCAAAGTAACCCTTTCTCCGGTACTGCATGTTAACGCAGACGATGTTGAGGCTGTGGTACATGCAATGCTTTTTGCACTGGAATACAGAATGGAGTTTGGAAGCGACGTATTTATCGACCTTTTAGGATACAGAAAGTACGGACACAACGAAGGTGATGAGCCAAGCTTTACACAGCCTAAGCTTTATAAAATAATTGCCAAGCATAAAAACCCTCGTGCTATTTATGCTGAAAGCCTTATGGCAGCAGGTATTATAGACGAAGAGTATGTAAACAGGCTTGAGGCAGATTACAAAGCAGTTCTTGAGGAAAACCTTGAGGCCTCAAGGAAAAAAGAGCTTACCATAATAAGCCCGTTCATGCAAAACGAATGGGAAGGTTTTGAGCAGGCTTCGGAAGGGGATATGCTTAAAAAGGTAAACACTGCCTTTTCTAAAGATATACTTAATGATATTGCTGAGGTGATAACCAAGCTTCCTGAAGACAAAAAATTCATCAGGAAAATACAAAAACTGGTAGCCGACAGGAGGTCCATGTATTTTGAAACTGATAAGCTTGATTGGGCAATGGCAGAACTTCTTGCTTATGGTTCCCTGCTTACAGAAGGTTATAATGTACGTATGTCAGGTCAGGATGTGGAAAGGGGAACTTTCTCTCACCGCCATGCCGTTATTAAGGTAGAAGACTCCGAAGAAGAAGTAATACTACTTAACAGGCTTAAAGACCAAAATGGTAAATTCTATATATACAACTCACTGCTATCAGAATATGGAGTAGTAGGTTTTGATTATGGTTATGCGTTAGCAAGCCCTAAAACACTTACTATCTGGGAGGCTCAGTTTGGGGATTTCTCAAACGGCGCACAGATAATGATAGATCAGTACATCTCTGCAGCTGAAGACAAATGGAACAGCCAGAACGGACTTGTAATGCTATTACCGCACGGTTATGAAGGCCAGGGGGCAGAGCATTCATCGGCCCGTATGGAGCGATACTTGCAGCTTTGTGCAAACCATAACATGTACATAGCAGATTGTACTACACCTGCAAACTTTTTCCACCTGTTGAGAAGGCAGATGAAAACCACTTTCAGGAAACCACTTATCGTGTTTACTCCTAAGAGCTTACTGCGTCATCCTGCAGTGGTGTCTACAGTAGATGAGTTTGCAGAAGGCACATTCCAGGAAGTACTGGATGATCCTATTGCAGATCCTAAAAAGGTTAAGACACTTGTATTCTGTACAGGTAAATTCTACTATGATCTTGTGGCAGAAAGGGAAAATCTTAAGCGTGATGATGTGGCCTTTGTAAGGATAGAGCAGCTATTCCCATTGCCGGAAGATCAGTTAAAAGAAATAATTGCCAGATACTCTAACGCTGACGATTATGTATGGGCACAGGAAGAGCCACGAAACATGGGAGCATATGGTTACATGCTGATGAACTTTACAGAAGTTAAATTCAGGGTAGCATCGCTTAAGGCATACAGTGCGCCTGCGGCAGGTAGTTATACACGCGCCAAGAAACGCCATGCTACTGCTATAGCTATGGTTTTTGATAAAGATTTATTTAATTA
>CAMPIZ010000340.1 GCA_946886675.1 uncultured Flavobacterium sp. | reverse complement strand
TTTAAAAACAATCACCATCCCAAGAGGGAAACCATTAATTACTAAATCATTAAATTTTAAAATCCAACAATCATGCAATACAAAATAAGAGGAATAGTAGTAGCCGTGGGCGACACTAAAACCACAAAAAAAGGAACAGCCGTAAAGCAGCTTAAATTTGAACAGGAAGACGGCAAACTGTTTTATCCTACCGCAATGGGTACAAAAATTGACCTTTTAAATGATATGCTTCCGGGCGATGTAGCCGATCTTGAGTTTCACATCTCTGGCTCAAAAGGCATTTATAACAACGTTATAATTGATAATATGGTGCGCATATAATACCTGCAAAACACCTGCAAAAAATATTTGAAGCCAATTTTTGCACTTAATGAGCAAAAAAAATCTTCCGCATATACCATTATATATAGGAGACTGGGAGCGCGATTGCAACGTATTATCGCTTGAAGCAGAAATGGCGTGGATGAAGATTATCTTTAAAATGCACCTTTCGGGCAAAGAGTGTACCTACAAAACATCTGCAAAAGGCCTGCAAATTTTGTGGAAATCATCTCCCGAAAAAGTAAAGGAAATAATAGCCGAACTGCAGATTAACCAAATATGCGGAATTACACTACTTACAGAGGGTTATGAGTTTACATCAAGACGCTTAGAGAAGGAAAAAGGAACTTCTAAGGTAAGATCTGATGCTGCTAAAGCTCGATACAGTAAAAACGAAAAACAAACAAAACCCAACTGCAAAACACCTGCAAAAAGGGTGCAAAACACTGACATTGACAATGACAATGATATTGACATTGATAATGAAAATGAAAATGATTTTTACGGAAAAGAGGGTTCGGGAGAAAAACCAACGGTAACCCAAACCATAACCCTGCCCTATCCTTCTGCCGAATTTGCCACACAATGGCAGCACTGGAAAAACTACCTCCAAAAAAAATATCGATTTAACTACCAATGCCCCGAGAGCGAACAGGCCGCACTGGCACAGCTCAACTCCCTGGCACAGGGGCAGCAAACCACCGCCACAGCCATACTGCACCAAAGCATGGCACAGGGCTGGAAAGGACTATTTGAACTCAAAACACAAAGCAATGCAGGCAAACCACCTGCCGGAAAGTCAAAAGTTTGTTATAGCGACGGCTTCAAACAAAAAATTGCTGCACGTTTACAGTCCGGTTAACTGCATGAAACACGGCAGTAAGCTCACCACCATACAGCATGCCATTACTGCACCTGCACCCACACTGGGTACACTGCAACGGGAAAAAAGCAAAGATTTTGCCATAGGCCTCACCATGGGCTGGCTGGTGTATCTAAACGATATACTCAACCTTAACAAACCCATGACCGAAGACCAGATAGAGCTGTGCGCCATAGAGGTAAACGAAACCTACTACAGCCTCAAGATGAGCGACCTCACCTTTCTTTTTAAAAAGATTATTTCGGGTGCTTATGGCGAATTTTATGAGAGCCTTACCATACCAAAAGTGCTTTCTTTTTTTAGGGAATACTTTGAAGAGCGCTGCCTTATGGCAGAAGAGCTTACCCTGCGCCACCACGCCGACACCAAAAGCCGCGACGAGTTTAACTGCAGCAGGAACCTGAGGCGCATTTTTGAAGGAAGAAGCCGGAAAGCTCCAAAGTAGCTGAGTGGCTAAGTTTCTAAGTCGCTTAGTAACTAAACAGCACAAAAAAGTTCTTTGACATATTGTTTTTTTTAAGATGCTAAGGTTCTTAGTTACTTAGGGCCTTAGCCTCGCAGGATCGCAATGACAGCAGAGTATGCAAAGCGGCCTCAGGCTCTGTGGCGTAAAGAAAATTACAAATAAGGCGTAAAAGCATCCGCTGTTTGAGGCGATAGCCGAGTTCGGATGGTTTAGCCGAAATGCAGCAATTTTTAGCCTAAAGAGCCGCAGCCCGACTTTTTGGTTCTTTTGTGTCAGGGACAAAAGAACAAACTTCCTATAGCAGGAACTTACTTATACAGAAGTAGCTACATTTAATGCTTTTATGGCCGCAAAAGAAGCTAACAAACAGCTATCAGAATTCGATAAGCACATAATAAAGTAAATGAACTTTAATCCGAAGGAGAAGAAGTAGGAATAAAGTTAAAGATTGGAAATCAACCATTAAATGGAATTCGCGGCTGTATTTTCTCTAATAATATTCTTTTCAGGCATTTTACTAATCAATATTTTTATTTTTCTCACTAAGTGGATGAAAGTGTCAGTATTCCCCATTTCTTCTAACATTTTAATTAATGCATCTATATCTGCATCTTCAACAAAGATGTCGCTCATGTCTTCTTTTGATAATTTCGGTATCAAAGAAATAATCATTTCAAGCACAGGAATAAGATTTAGTAGATCATCTCCTTTGACATAACCTTGTGCCGCCCATATGAGACTTTTCATTCTTTCTTTACCATCGCTTTCACTATTAGCTTGAAGATGGAAATGAGAACCCTCAAGACCAGATTTGATTTTTTCTAAATTTTTTTCTATTGCTTCAACTTCGACTTTAAATTTTTCGTCCGCAGCTTTAATTATAGATTCTTGAAATTCCTTAGTTTTAGCTTCGAATAAGTCAGTTAGTTCCTTCTTTAAAACTTCTTCTCTTAGTTTAATATTTCTACTTTGCCACCATTGAATAATGAAGGGAACAATAATACCTATTACTGCTAAAAACACAGTATTATAAATTATCAATTTTTCCCAAGCATTATTATAAAAAGTATCTAACTTTTCTAAAATCTCTATTGGATTTAACTCAATAGTATTCATATGTATAAGTTTTATTTTAAAAAAAATATTTAAATTTAATTTATTTTACACAGAAAAAAATTTATAATAATTAACACAAAATAAAAGCTAT
>CAMPIZ010000339.1 GCA_946886675.1 uncultured Flavobacterium sp. | reverse complement strand
TAAAGCCCGTTTAATAATTATTAAACGGGCTTCAATACTATATGATATAATATTACTTCCTGCTAAAGGGCGGCAGCAGTTTGCTGCTCACTTCGCCAAAGCCTATTCTTATATTATCGTTTTTACAGTAACCTCTCATAATTACAGTATCACCGTCGTTAATAAATTTACGTTCTGTACCGTCGCTTAGTTTGATAGGATTTTTACCACCCCAGGTAAGTTCCAGCATAGAGCCGAAACTATCGGGAGTTGGGCCCGAAATGGTACCGCTTCCCATAAGGTCGCCGGAGTTAACACGGCATCCGTTTACGGTATGGTGCGCCAGTTGCTGCGCCATACTCCAGTACATATACTTAAAGTTGGAGTTACATATAACAGTTTCTTCTGCCTCTTCAGGAGCTATGGCAACCTGAAGGTTAATGTCAAAAGCATGCTCACCACTCTGCTGAAGGTATTCCAGTGGCTTAGGGTCATTTTGCTCAGGCCCTTTTGTACGGAAAGGCTCCAGTGCATCCATGGTAACAATCCATGGCGACATAGAGGATGCAAAGTTTTTAGCAAGGAAAGGCCCAAGCGGCACATATTCCCATTTCTGAATATCGCGTGCACTCCAGTCGTTAAACAGTACCATACCAAAAATATGATCTTCTGCATCATCAACCGGGATTGGTTCACCCATAATATTTGCATCTGTGGTAATAAAAGCCATTTCCAACTCAAAATCCACACGTTGCGATGGGCCAAATACAGGCTGTGTTTCGCCCGGTGGTAATGTTTGTCCGTTAGGACGGTGTACCGGTATGCCCGATGGTACTATGGTAGAGCTTCTTCCGTGGTAGCCTACAGGCAGGTGAAGCCAGTTAGGCAGCAGGGCATTATCCGGGTCACGGAACATTTTGCCTACATTTGTAGCATGCTCTCGGCTTGAGTAGAAGTCTGTATAATCCCCAATAAGTACAGGAAGCTGCATCTCTACATCTTCTATATTAAAAATTACAACTTCCTTGTGTTGTTCATTATCCCTAAGCTCAGGGTTTTTTGCATCAAACAGCTCGGCAATACGGTTTCTTACAAGTCTCCATGTTTTCTTGCCGTCAGATATAAAATCATTCAGGGTATCCTGCATAAACATATCGTCTGTAAGCTCAATGCCTTCAAAGTAATTAAGTTGTTGAAGTGCACCTAAATCTATCGCATAATTACCTATCCTTGTTCCTATGGTGATAACATCGTCTTTTGTGATAAAAACGCCAAAAGGTATGTTTTGTATGGGGAAATCACTGTCTTTTGGTACGTCTAGCCAGGACGTTCTGGATGGGTCGTTTGCTATTATTGTCATATTTGTGTGTCTTTTTGTATTATTTTGTTATTCAAATATCAAATATACTTCGCCCTGTCGGTTTACCAAACGTTTTTTCGTATTTTTGACGCCAAATTAACGAAATCATATAAAATGCAACGCGACGAACAAATTTTCGATCTGATCCTTGATGAGCAGGACAGGCAGATAAACGGACTGGAACTTATTGCATCAGAAAACTTTGTGAGCGACCAGGTGATGGAAGCCGCAGGTTCTGTACTTACTAATAAATATGCCGAAGGCTATCCGGGAAAGAGATATTATGGCGGATGTGAGGTAGTAGATGTTATTGAGCAAATTGCTATAGACAGGGCGAAAACATTGTTTGGTGCAGCATATGCAAACGTACAGCCACACTCTGGCTCACAGGCTAATGCTTCGGTTTTTCATGCCTGCTTAAAGCCGGGCGATAAAATACTTGGTTTTGATCTTTCTCACGGCGGGCACCTTACACATGGTTCTCCTGTAAACTTTTCAGGAAGGCTATACAATCCGGTGTTCTATGGAGTAGAGAAGGAAACAGGAAGGCTTAATTATGATAAAATACAGGAAGTAGCCACAAAAGAGCAGCCTAAGATGATTATTGCCGGCGCTTCGGCCTACTCCCGCGATATGGATTTTAAACGTTTCAGGGAAATTGCAGACAGCGTAGGGGCTATTCTTCTTGCTGATATTTCGCATCCGGCTGGGCTTATTGCAAAAGGCCTAATGAACGACCCTATACCACACTGCCATATTGTTACTACTACTACCCACAAAACCCTTAGAGGGCCAAGAGGTGGCATGATACTTATGGGCAATGATTTTGAAAACCCATGGGGCATTAAAACTCCAAAAGGTGAAATAAGAATGATGTCGTCTTTATTAGATGCTGCTGTTTTTCCGGGTAACCAGGGGGGGCCACTTGAGCACATTATAGCTGCCAAGGCTGTTGCTTTTGGTGAAGCGCTTAGCGACGAGTTTTTCCGTTATGCAATGCAGGTGCAAAAAAATGCCAAAGCTATGGCTGAGGCTTTTGTAAAAAGGGGATATGATATTATATCAGGTGGTACAGATAACCACATGATGCTCATTGACCTTAGAAACAAAAATATTACAGGTAAGGAAGCTGAAAACGCTCTTGTAAAAGCCGAAATTACCGTAAACAAGAATATGGTACCGTTTGATGATAAGTCGCCATTTGTAACATCGGGTATCCGTGTGGGTACTGCCGCTATTACTACCCGTGGCCTTATTGAGGAAGATATGGAAACCGTAGTGGCGCTTATTGATAAAGTTATCATGAATCATACCAATGAAGATACTATTGAAGATGTAGCCGATGAGGTAAATGGAATGATGAGCGAAAGGCCAATATTTGTGTTCTAAAAAGAAGCAATAAATATATTATTATCCCTCCCGAAACGGAGGGATTTTTTTTGCACAAAATAAAAAAGACCCGTGGGTGGAAGCCCCTGGGTCTTTAAATTATCAGTCCATAACATGACTGACAACGACTGCAAATGTATTGCTAATATTTGATTAACAC
>CAMPIZ010000338.1 GCA_946886675.1 uncultured Flavobacterium sp. | reverse complement strand
GATAAAATAATTCTTTTCATAGCAAATATTTTAAGTTTTTTATTAAGACGCTATAAAAAAAGAAAGGTTGCGCTAAAATTTTTAGATTTTTTTTGCTATTTCTTCAGCAGCAATAAAACCGCCGGTCCAGGCATTCTGAAAGTTAAAACCACCTGTTATAGCATCAATATTTAATATCTCTCCTGCAAAATACAAATCCTCCACAAGTTTGCTTTCCATGGTTTTAAAATTAACTTCCTTAAGATCTATACCGCCTGCTGTTACAAATTCCTCTTTAAAAGTGCTTTTGCCATTTACCTTAAATTCGGCATTTACCAGCTGGTTTGCTAATGCCTGAAGCTGAACCTTAGATACATCTGCCCAGCGGGTATCAGGCTGCATCCCTGCGGCAAGTACTAAACTTTGCCATAAACGGTTAGGAAAGTCAAACGGAGAGTGCTTTGCCACTGTTTTTTTAGCCTGAT
Source organism: uncultured Flavobacterium sp. (assembly GCA_946886675.1). Next base: position 2,427 of record CAMPIZ010000338.1, on the reverse strand, counting down.
GCTGCTTTAATTCCTTAAGCTTTTCTTCGCACTCATCAAAGCTTACATCATTAAGCCAGTTAACCTGCAATACAAACTGATAATTTTTATCAAACAATTCACGTGCACCCCATGCAGAAACCCTTAAAATTCCCGGGCCGCTCATTCCCCAATGGGTTATAAGTAGAGGTCCTAACGCCTGTAATTTTGTTCCTTTTACTCTTACTGAAGCATGAGCTGAAACGCCCATTAGATCTTTTATCCTTGAATCTTTAATATTAAATGTAAATAAAGAAGGTACCGGTGATATTATAGTATGCCCCATTTCCTGCAGCATATCCCACATTTTAGGGTTGCTCCCAGTTGCCATAACCAGTTTATCGGCAAGGTAAGTCTCATTTTGAGTTTCTATTTTCCAATAGCCTTCAGCTTTATAAAGCGATTGTATGCTTTGTCCTGTAAGCACTTTTATACCTAAACTTCCGGCCGCTTCCATAAAGCAGTTAATAATAGTTTGAGAACTATCTGTTACCGGAAACATACGGCCATCATCTTCAATTTTGAGCGCTACACCATGCTTTTCAAACCATTCGATAGTATCCCCTGAACAGAAACGGTTAAAAGGCCCACGAAGCTCTTTTTCGCCTCTGGGATAAAACTTGACAAGCTCATTAGGTATAAAGCAGGCATGAGTAACATTGCATCTGCCCCCACCAGAAATACGTACCTTAGAAAGTACTTCTTTACCTCGCTCTAATATGGCTATCCTGGCCTTTGGATTGGCTTCGGCTATATTAATGGCAGTAAAAAAACCTGCGGCACCGCCTCCTGCAATAATTACATCAAAATTTTTATTCATAAACGTTCCGGGTAGTCAGACATTATGCCATCTACTTCATATGTTTTTATACGTTCTATATCTTCGGGCTCATTTACTGTCCAGGTATACACTTTATATCCTGCCTGTTTAGCCTTCTTCACATTACTTTCAGTAAGCAGCGTATAGTGCGGATGTATAGCTTTAGCCGAAAACTCCTGTGCCCATTCCCACGCCTGTGTTACACTGGCCTGCGTTAGTATACCTAAATGGATATTAGGGTTAATATCGTGCATTATCATAAGTTCCTCCCGCTGAAAACTGGAAACAATAAAATCATCATAAGTGTAGCCTTTATCAGCAATATACCTTTCTATTAGCTGCGAAACGGGAACAGCAGTGTGGCGGCCTTTCATCTCTATATTTAAAAAGCATTTTCTGCCGGTAAGCTCCAGCACCTCTTCCAGAGTAGGTATAGTATACTGCTCTTCTACCTTAAGTGCTTTAAGCTGTGCCAGTGTCATTTTATGCACCTCCCCTGTTCCGTTAGTAGTCCTGTCTACGGTAAAATCATGTATTACTACCAGTTCGCCCGTACTGCAAACATGCACATCAAGTTCGAGTCCATCAACACCTGAATCTAATGCTGCCTGAAAAGATGCCAGCGTATTTTCCGCCACATGAGCCTTTGCGCCCCTGTGCCCTATTTTCAGGATTTGTGCCATATTTAAATTTTTGGTAAAGATACTCCTTAAAAATAAAAAAGCACAGGCAGAAATGCACTGTGCTTTTTAAGTAACCTATGAAAAAATTATTTTGTTAGTATCCAGTACTGCCAAGGTTTAAAAACCTGGTCTTCACCCGGGGCAAGCATTATTTTTTCACCTGTCATGTAATTTGTAAACTCGCCTTCTGCCTGCAGTGTAAATACCTGCTTATCTTTAGAAAGATTGGCCACAAAAATAACATTTTGCCCATCCTTAACTCTTTCAAATGCCAGTACAGTATCATCTTTAGAAGTTTGTATCCTGTTATAAGCAGCAGGGTCCTTACCCCCGTTTAGTGCAGGATTTTGGTTTTTAAGCCTGCCCAGTTTTTCATATATACCATACATTTTGCCTTTTTCCTTTGTAATCTGGTCTTTCTCAAAAAACTTAAGGCGTCGGTTAAAATCATATTCCTGTCCGGTATAAATAAGCGGCATGCCAGGCATGGTATACGTTAGTGCAGCAAAAGTTTCTGCAGCATCTCCCATTCTTTCATACTCTGTACCGTTCCAGGCATTTTCATCATGGTTAGAAGTAAAATTCATCCAAATGTCCTGCTTTTTATACTCCTGCTTCTGCTTTTTCATAAGGGCATCCCAGTCGGAAACATTTTTTTCACCTTTAGCAATGGCATTCATTAAATGATGCGATTCCCAGCCATAACCCATATCAAAAACACCATTAAAAAGGTAAGGCTTAGTAGATTCCATAAGCATAAACAGTGGCTTTATTTGTTCCAGCTGCGGAATGGCAGCCTGCCAGAATTCTGTTGGCACATTATCTGCAACATCGCAGCGAAAACCGTCTATATTGTGCTCTTTTACCCAATACTTCATTTCGTTTTTCATCACTTCATGCAGTTCC
>CAMPIZ010000337.1 GCA_946886675.1 uncultured Flavobacterium sp. | reverse complement strand
GGAAAACAATAAAGCAATAAAGCTTAAAAAGAGACTTGTCATTGGTTTCATGAATTATTGATTAATTATCGTTCTATTCCGGTTCGCCCTTTTTTATATCGTTAAGTGTAACGGTACATATAAGCGGCTGGTTTGGGCCTATCTTTTTAAGGTCGCCGCGATAGCCATAACCAAGGTTTGATGGGAAAAGGAAAGTTACCGTTTCCCCTTTGTTCATAAGTTTTATGCCATAGCGTATTCCCGCCATTATATCTTGTTTATCTACACGATATACCTGTGGCTTAAGTTCTTCTTTACTGTAAAGCAGGTTGCCTTTAATATCTTTTATATCATACTCATAATAGGCAAAGTCACCACGTTCAGGACTTATAGTGTCAGTAGTTATTTCTGTTTCATATCGGTACCAGTAACCCTTGTCGGCTGCGTGGTATTGTTTTAACGAATCCTTTTTTATAATTGAATCTATAACCGACTCTTCATTGGCTATAAGCGCTTTATTTCGCTCTATGGATTCTTTCATAAAAGTACCAGAGCTGCGGGAAACAGGTTTTCTGGCCTGCTGCTGTGAGCAGGCGGCAATAAAAACTCCCATAAATAAAAGCGGCAGCAAAATTGTCTTCTTCATTATATCAGTCTATTTTAGTGTGTGCTAATGTAGCAATAAATTTTTGTATAGTAGCTTCCAGGCTTTCTGTTGATTTTCCTCCGGCTGCATTAATATGCCCCCCGCCGTTAAAATGCTCGCGTGCATACTTGTTTACATCAAAATCACCCTTAGAGCGGAACGATATTTTTATAATGCCTTCGTCTTTGTTTTCTGTAAACAGGGCGGTAAACAATATATCCTTCATGCTAAGTCCATAATTTACAATACCTTCTGTATCACCTTTATTATGCCCAAAGCTGTTAAGCTCTTCCTGGCTTAGCGACGAATAGGAGGTTTTATAAAGTGGCAGCACCTTCATGTTCTGCAAAGCCCTTGCCAAAATCTGGATGCGATTATGCGAATGATTGTCATACAGCAGGCTGTGTATCTCGCTATTGTTTATGCCTTTGTCTATAAACTCTGCCACAATACGGTGTGTAATGCCTGTGGTAGAAGGGTAGCGGAATGAACCTGAATCGGTAACTATTCCTGTATATAGGCACGTAGCTATGGTTTTATCTATAAGGCTTTCTTCGCCAAGGCCATGTATAAAGTGGTACACCATTTCGCATGTTGAGCCATAGGAAGTATCCGAAAACATATATGCGGCATAATCGTCAGGCTTTTGGTGATGGTCTATCATTATAAAAGGCACTTGGAGCTTTTGCAGTACAGGCTCCATAAAATCTCCGGTACGGCTAAGTGCATTAAAGTCCAGCGTAAAAACTATCTCTGCCTTTTTTAATGTTTTTATAGCTTCTTCAGTATCTTTTTCAAAAATCTTTACGGTATCAGAAGCCGGCAGCCATTCCAGAAAATCAGGGAACTCATTTGGTGATATTACAGTAACGGCATGCTTTTTTTGCTTTAAAAAATGATATAACCCTAACGTTGAGCCCATTGCATCACCGTCGGGATTTCTGTGTGGTATTATAACTATTTTCTTTGGCGTTGCCAGTAAGTCTTTTACGGCCTTATAGTCTTTGGGTGTCATCATTTTGCGAATTTACATTTTTTTATTTTATGCAAAAGCCTTTTGTTTATTGGTGTATAAAAAGCAAAAACCTCACAGGCACAATGCTTTATGAGGTTTTAACATTAATGTAATTGGGGTTATTAATTTTTTGTAGCGTAGTCACCTATTACTTCTTCGCAGTTGCCACTAAAAATTGTAAAGTGTTAACTTGTGCTGTGATATATAAAACTGCTGTCTGTCTGCAGTTGCTTGTTTTCAGCAAATTCTTTAAAATCATTAATGTACTTATAAGACTGCTTTTTAAAAGCTCCCGGCATTATGAAAGCTATTATTTTCATAAATCCTTTAAATTCAAAGTAATTTTCTGCTACATATTTTGTTTTTCCGTTTGACAGGGGTATAAATTTATTTCGCACCACATTATATACTCCGTTTGCTTCATATGTACCTGTAAACTCCTCCGGAAGGTTTCTTGCCGTAATAGTTTCTGTCATTTCAATATTCCTGTTCCCCATTTTAAACAAAAGCTTAGATTTTGCACCCGGCTGCCCCGGTGTGCCGCTTAAGTGTTCAAAACTTATAAGCCCGTCCATCCAATATTGCATGTTGTCCGGGTTATCAAATAGTTCAATAACCTTTTCAATTGGCTGGTCAATTTCAGTTTCTACTGTATATTTCATATAATAATTTAGAATTTTATAGAATCAAGACATCTTGAAACCTCAAAATATAACCCTTTCAGGTTATATGAGTTTTCATTTAACGTTAAATAATCATACTGGTTTTCTACCAGTTCCTGCCTTCCGCCAAACTCAAATCCCAGTATGTTTAAGAGTTCATACTCGTTCATTGTGTTAATCACGTAAAAGCTTTTCTCTATACTTGTACCATCGCCGGTGCTCAATATGGCATCGAGTATCATAGTGGCCTGTGTTGTTTCTTTCTGGGCTTCTTCAAACCTTTCCAGTTCATTGAATGAAAATATACGGTATTCTTTCATTCGAATGCTAAAGGGGTAGGTTTTGAGAATTTCGTCCGAATGTATAAGGATTTTTTCATAATCACTATCCGTGAGCTCCTGTTTTCTGAGTATTTCATTAAGGTCCTTATTTGCTTCCGAACGCTCATAAGGAGAGTATTCTTCCTGAAACGAATAGCCGAAATATAAATGACGCTTTTCTTCAATGGTCATTGTGGTATCGGCCTTTATATAGCGGTCGTATAGTTTTTTAAAATAATAGGGTGAGTTAATGTCTTTTACATTCTTTTCTATCAGGAC
>CAMPIZ010000336.1 GCA_946886675.1 uncultured Flavobacterium sp. | reverse complement strand
AGCGCTTATGAAAGACCTTTCGAGGGAAACAGGTTTGTCTTTAGCTACCATAAAAGATAAATCCAGGTCTATAATAAAAAATATTATACACAATTATGCCTCGTTTGATATTTCTACTATAGACAGGTTTACGCATAAAGTAATACGGGCTTTTGCGCACGACCTTAATCTTTCAGTTACTTTTGATGTATCGCTGGAGACCGAAAACCTGCTTCAGGAGGCGGTTGATGCCATTATTGCAAAAGCAGGAGAGAATGAAGTACTAACCAGCCTTCTTGTAGATTTTTCTGTAGATAAAACGGATAATGATAAAAGCTGGGACGTAACCTATGAGCTTTTTGAAATAGGCCGTTTACTTATTAATGAAAATAACCGTAATGAGGTAGCTCAGTTTAAGGATAAGCCGATTGAAGAGTTTTTATTTATAAGGGAAAAATTAAAGCAGAAGAAGGATGAGCTCGAGCATGAATGCATAGCATTAGGCAATGAGATGATGGTAGAGCTGGAAGGCAGCGGTGTAGATATAAAAGCATTTTCCAGGGCAACATTTCCAAATCATATAGGCTATATACAAAAAGGGGAGTTAAACAGCAAACACAAAAAATACTTTGCTTTAGAGGATGTTCAGATAAATAAGAGCGCTAAAGAAGACCCTGCTGCCGAGGCATTAATTATAAAGCTTCTCCCACTGCTTGAAAAGGTGTACAAAAATTATGAACGTAAGAATTTTTATGAAGCTTTCTTAAAAAATATAACCCCGCTTTCGTTACTAAATTCCATAAGCCAGGAACTGGAAAGGATTCAGAAAGAGCAGAATGTGCTTTCCATATCAGAGTTTAATGCTATTATATACCGGGAAATTCAAAATCAGCCCGCGCCTTTTATTTATGAAAGGCTGGGGGAACGTTACAGGCATTTCTTTATAGACGAGTTTCAGGATACATCGCAAATGCAGTGGCATAATCTTATACCGCTTATTGACAACGCACTTTCTTCTGAAGATATGGGTGTAAAAGGATCACTGATGATTGTGGGCGACCCGAAGCAGTCTATATACCGATGGCGTGGCGGAAGGGCCGAACAGTTTATAGCATTAAGTAAAGACCTTAACCCTTTTGCAAACCCCGACAGGAGAATAATAGAGTTAGGTACCAATTACAGAAGCTTTAGCGAGGTAATTGATTTTAATAATAACTTTTTCTCGTTTATATCCGGAGAGTTTGAAGATGAAGACTATAAAGATCTTTATGCTAACCACAGCAGGCAGGATCATACTAATAAAGCGGGTGGTTATGTAAATATTTCATTTATACCCGAAATACAACAGGATGAAGAGGCTGAAGAAAGCACAGATAAAAATCAGCTGTACCTTAATGCTGTACTTAATACAATAAATAAGGTAAAGGCACAGGGATTTAGTTATCGCGATATTGTCCTGCTTACCCGTAAAAGGCAGCCGGGAGTTCTTTTGGCAAACTTTCTTACAGAGAATAAGATTCCCATACTGTCATCAGAAACCCTCCTTATCGAAAATGCTGCAGAGGTGAAACTTATAATTAACCTGCTGCGGTATCTTAAGAGTAATGAAAACAGGGAAGCTAAAGCACAATTTTTATACTTTGCAGCAAAAAACAAAAATCTTGGCTTAGCAATACACGATTTTATAAAGGAGGGTATGGAGCAGCCTTCGGAAGAACATCTTGAGAACTGGCTTGCACTGCATGATATAAACATTTCATTCCGTGACTGTCGCAGGCGATCACTTTATGAAGCGGTGGAGACTATAGTTGATGCTTTTATAAAAGAAAAAAGCAATCAGTCTTATGTGCAGTATTTTCTTGATCTGGTTTTGGAAAAAGATGTAAGGTCACAGTCCGGTATTTCTGATTTTCTGGAATACTGGGATAATAATGGCTCTAAGTTCAGTATTCCTTCACCGGAAGGTAATGATGCTGTAAGGATTATGACGATACATAAATCTAAAGGACTGGAATTTCCGGTTGTTATTTTTCCGTTTGCTGAAGAAGATTATGCCAAAGCGCCACGAAGTAAAATGTGGCTGGAACTGGATGATGAAACATTAGGTTTCCAAAAGGCACTTATAGACAGTAAGAAAGAAGTAGCCGAATATGGTGAAAAAGCATCAGAATTATACCATATTAAATCTCAGGAAGAACTCTTGGATAATATCAATATATTATATGTAGCGCTAACCCGTGCAGAGGAGCAGCTTTATATTATATCAAACCGTAATTTTACATCAAAGGGAGAACTCACCAATAATATGTCTTCCTATTTTATCAAGTTTCTTATGCATAATGGCAGGTTTGATAACCGTACTGCAGAATATGAGTTTGGCACTCCGCAAAAAATATCACCACAAGAAAATTTTGAACCCAACCAGCAGACTATAGAAGTTGTAAAACAACATTTTAATCCTAAAGGAGTAAAAATAGCCCAAAGAGAATCGCTCATGTGGGGCACGCATCAGCTGGAAGCTATAGAATTTGGAAATGTGATGCATGAAATCCTCTCCTTTGTAAAAACCAAAAATGATATTGAAATTGCAATAACAAAAGCAGTTGAAGGTGGGCTTATAACAACCCAACAGCAAGATGAGGTAAGAGAAAGCCTTAAATCACTTGTATTGCATCCCGAACTTACAGTGTTTTTTGCTGAAGATACTATAGTTTTTAATGAACAGAATATAATAAGGAGGGATGTGCAGACTATAAAACCAGACAGGGTAACCATTAAGGATGGAAAAGCATGGCTGCTGGATTATAAAACAGGAGCCCACGCTGCCAAGTATGAAAGGCAGCTTGCAGATTATGCTTTGGCGCTCAATGAGATGGGGCTGGAGGTGGCTAAAAAATCATTAGTATATATAGGAGAGACCATAAT
>CAMPIZ010000335.1 GCA_946886675.1 uncultured Flavobacterium sp. | reverse complement strand
ATTTGAATCTTATGAGAAGAACCCTTCTAATACTTACATTGGCAGTAATGACGCTGACATCGTGCGGATCTAAAAAGAAGATTGCTGAGTTAGAAGCAAAAAACAAGGAAATCCAGGATTTACTTAATACTGCCACTATTAAGCTGAATACCTGTTTAGCTGAAAAAAATTCGCTGACAGATCAGGTTGACTATCTTAAAAAGAACAATTCTGACCTGCACAACACAATGGCTACTTTATCTTCTAAAGATGCAGCCAATGTAGAGAGGTCATTAGAAATGATTAAAGAAAAAGACCTTAGGATTACAAGGCTGCAGGATGCACTTACACGTAAGGACTCTGTAACACTGGCCCTTGTAACAAGTATTAAAAGAGCTGTTGGGATGAACGATCCTGACATCGAGGTTAATGTAGAGAAAGGTGTTGTTTACATTTCAATTGCCGACAAGCTTTTATTTAAGAGCGGAAGCTACCAGGTAAGCGACAGGGCTAAAGAAATTTTAGGTAAAGTTGCAGCGATAGTAAAAGATAAGCCAAACTTTGAGTGCATGGTAGAAGGCCATACAGATAATGTGCCTATTAAAAATCCTGTATTACAGGACAACTGGGACCTGAGTGTGAAACGTGCTACATCTATAGTAAGAATACTGCAACAGGACTTTGGTATAGAGCCAGGCAGGCTTGTAGCTGCAGGACGTGGCGAATATGTACCACTTGAGTCTAATGATACTGCAGAAGGCAGGGCAAGAAACAGAAGAACAAGAATTTATGTTCTTCCTAAAATTGACCAGTTCTACGATATGATAGAAAAAGAAATGAAAAACCAGTCATCTAAATAATTAAGATGGATTAAAAAATAAAGGCTGCCAAATGGCAGCCTTTTTTATGTATAAATGGGAGCTTATTTAATAACTCTATACCTGCCGTGTGTTCTTGATCCTGCAGGTATATTAAGTATAATACCAGTTATACAAATAAGCAGTAAAATTACCAGCATAGAAAAAAGTATTATTCCGTTTGCTGTAGAGAGATCTGGAAAAAAAGCTACTATGAACAAAAAAGTAGCGATAAGCGAGATTACAGATAAAATAAATGTAAAAATCTTCATAATCCTTGTGTTTGGTAGTGGGATATTGGTTAATTGGAAAAGGATTACTCTTCATACTTCCTTCGGCCGCATCTTATTTCTTACAAAAAATTAAATCTTGAATATTTGCAAAAAAATATAGAAAGGAAAATTCCTTTCAGCTCATCTCTTTAATTGGTGCATAGTAAAGATACAAATTAATTGTTAAGAAGTGTTAAGTTGGGCTAAATATTTTGTTATTTAATTTGTTTTTTAAATAAAATTTTATATGTCACAATTAAATCTTGACTTAAGCCAATTACTAACAAAGATTTTAGTATAAGCAAATAAATACTTATTTTCGTACCTCAAAATTTAACCGGTAAAATACATACTGATGAAATACGATGTTATAGTTTTAGGAAGCGGCCCAGGCGGTTATGTAACAGCAATAAGGGCGTCACAGCTTGGCTTTAAAACAGCTGTTGTGGAAAAAGAAAACCTGGGAGGCATATGTCTTAACTGGGGTTGTATACCTACAAAAGCCCTGCTAAAAAGTGCACAGGTTTTTGATTATCTTAAACATGCTTCAGACTACGGACTTACTATAAAAGAATTTGATAAGGATTTTGATGCCATTATACAGCGAAGCCGAGGTGTTGCCGATGGCATGAGTAAAGGCATACAATTCCTTATGAAAAAAAATAAAATTGATGTTATCTATGGTGCCGGTAAAGTAAAACCAGGTAAAAAAATAGATGTTACCGATAAGGATGGTAAAACCAACGAATTTAGTGCAGATCATATTATTATTGCTACAGGAGCCCGCTCAAGAGAACTTCCTAACCTGCCTCAGGATGGAAAAAAAGTGATAGGCTACCGTCAGGCAATGACGCTTGCGGAACAGCCAAAATCTATGATCGTGGTAGGTTCAGGTGCTATAGGTGTAGAGTTTGCACATTTTTATAACTCTATGGGAACCGATGTAACCATAGTAGAGTTTATGCCAAATATTGTTCCTGTAGAGGATGAGGATATTTCTAAACAGTTTGAGCGTTCTCTTAAAAAATCGGGAGTTAAAATAATGACAAACTCTTCTGTAGAGAAAGTAGACACTTCTGGTAACGGGGTTAAAGCTACAGTAAAAACTCAAAAAGGAGAAGAAATACTGGAAGCAGATGTTGTTCTTTCTGCTGTAGGTATTAAGTCAAATATAGAAAACATTGGCCTTGAAGAAGTAGGAATTGCTACAGACAGGGATAAAATATTAGTAAACGATTACTACCAGACGAATATACCAGGGTATTATGCTATTGGTGACGTTGTGCCGGGCCAGGCTCTTGCTCACGTTGCTTCTGCAGAGGGTATTCTTTGTGTAGAGAAAATCGCAGGGATGCATGTTGAACCTCTTGATTATGGAAATATACCAGGCTGTACCTATGCTACGCCGGAAATAGCTTCTGTTGGTTTAACAGAGAAACAGGCTAAAGAAAAAGGCTATGAGCTTAAAATCGGTAAATTCCCATTTTCAGCTTCAGGTAAAGCAAAAGCAGCAGGTACGCCTGATGGTTTTGTAAAAGTAATTTTTGATGCAAAATATGGAGAATGGCTTGGCTGCCATATGATTGGTGCAGGCGTTACCGATATGATTGCTGAAGCTGTTGTCGCCCGTAAACTTGAAACTACCGGCCATGAGATATTAAAAGCAGTTCACCCTCACCCTACCATGAGTGAAGCGGTAATGGAAGCTGTTGCCGACGCTTATGACGAGGTGATACACTTATAATATAAATATTTATATAATTGATAGAACCGCTTCAGATATTGAAGCGGTTTTTATT
>CAMPIZ010000334.1 GCA_946886675.1 uncultured Flavobacterium sp. | reverse complement strand
TCATTATGATGGCCTTTATAAAAGTGCTGGACTTATAAACATGACCCAGAAAAAGTTGTTCTTTAGGAATGATGTGGCATCGGTAGATGTTATTCTTGGGGATAATTTCAGGTATAATCTGGATTATTACCTGGATAATGGCTTTCATATAAGTTATGGTTTCCATTCCCATTTTTACAGCTTTAACCGAAATATTTCTGCTCAAAATGACGATTCACAATTTTTGGGAGCTTTTGGTGCTACAGCACTTAACCTTGACTATTCCGATTTTACCAACCAGGTTTTTATACAAACTATTTTTACCCAAAAATTCCTGATAGGCGGTGGCGCAGAGTTAAAACACCTTAAGATAAAATCGGAAACAGTAGAAGAGGGGAATGAAATTTTTGACAACAGTGATTATTTTTCACTGTACGGTTATCTTAAGTATGATTCTTATGATAATAAATACTTCCCTAAAAGTGGTTGGTATTTTGACGGAGAGGCAAAAGTTTTCCTTTACTCATCAGATTATAACGAAATATTTGGCCGTTTCACTATAGTTAAAGGAGATATGGGGATAGCTTATGAGGTAATTAAGGATGTCGCTGTAGAGCTTCAGTCAGAAGGTGGTTTTGGCCTGGGTAATGAGTCGGTTCCGTTTTTTGACTTTGTCCTTGGGGGTTACGGCTTTTATCCAACCAATAATTTCCGTCATTTTTACGGCTACGACTTCCTGAGCCTTGCAGGTAACAGTTATATTAAAGGACGGGCGACTCTTGATTGGGAGATTTTCAAGAAAAACCACCTTAACTTTTCGGCAAACTATGCTATTATAGGTAATAATATTTATGATGAGGGAGACTTTTTCTCAAAACCCGATTATAGCGGCTATGCTTTTGGGTATGGGATGGAAACCATTATTGGCCCTATAGAGATTAAGCACAGCTGGTCTCCTGAAACCAAAGACCATATGACGTGGTTTAGTGTAGGTTTCTGGTTCTAAAAAAATTAAAGGCAGGATTAATTATCCTGCCTTTCTGTTTCGTCATCATTTTCAGAGTAGGAGTCCGGCTCCTGTTTGGGCTTTGTTGTTAATACCCTGTAAAAAAAGTATGCTGTAATAGCTATTACTATGCCCTGGGCCAGTACCATTGTTATTATTGCTTCTGTTTTCATGCTGTTGCCCTCCCTTCTTTAACACGTTTTAAATATGCCCTGTAAACTACAATACAAATAAATATAAATAATGCCACAAGCTGTAGCCTGCCAAATGTTTTATACATTACATTATTTGTAAATTCACCTTCGGCAATCTTATCTTTTGGTTTTACCACATCTCCTATTTCAACCACAGGCTGCTGTCCCTCTTTAAACTTATAAGTTTTGTAGTCAGTAAATTTTACGATGCCTACATTGCTTTTGCTTTTATCAAAAACTTTTCTCTCGTTTTCAAACGATATTTTTACAAAGTTAGCAGAAACCGAATCAACTACACCAAATTCGGCAGCTGGGCCATAGTTCTCAGCATAGTAAGCATCTGCAAACCATTCTTTGTTGTTAGTGTCGTTATCGGCTACCTTATCGGCCATATCCGGTATGCTGGCTATAAGTACCCAACCCAATAGTAATGGCGTTACAATAAGAATTACATATTTAAAGAATTTAGGCACTTTTATATCGGCACCCATATTGATTTCTGCCCATCCTCTGTTAATACCAAATATCCAGGCAAACAGTACAGTTTCCAGGAAGGCAAATACCACAAGGCTCACAGTTCCTGCCCAATAGTCATACTCATCAAAAACCCCCTCTTTAAAGAAGATAACGGTAGGTAATCCCATTAACAGGGCAATAAGCCCGAAAGACCAGGCACCTTTTTTGTTTTTCCAGCCAAACTCGTCGCGCATAAAGCCCATCCATGGTGTACCCATCGCGAGTGATGAAGTAATACCAGCAAAGAACAGTAGCCCGAACCAGAAGATGCCTGCAAAAATAGCGAGTACATCGCCCCACTGCTGGAACAGGTAAGGCATGGTTTGGAATGCCATACCAAACCCGGCATTTTGCAGTACCCAGTCAAGGCCCAGGTAACCTGCAGCAATTGGTATAACTATTAAGCTTCCTAAAACCACTTCTACAAACTCATTCATGAAACCGGCAGAAACGGCATTAAGAGCAATATCATCTTTAGATTTAAGGTAAGCTGCATAACAATGTACCGTACCCATACCTACGGACAGCGTAAAGAATATCTGCCCGGCGGCGGCGAGCCACACTTTAGGGTTTGTGAGTGAGTCATACTGTGGTGTCCAGAGAAAGTTAAGCCCTTCCCACGCGTTGGCATCCGGAAAAAGATCTGATGCTCCGCTGGTACCCAGCGTTAATCCTCTTACAGCCAGTACAGCTCCAAAGATTATAAGCAGCGGCATACCTATTTTGGCTACTTTTTCAATTCCGCCCAAACCTTTAGAAAGGATGTATGTGTTTAAAAGTAAGCACAATATGTAAAATAAAATTGCTTCATAAGGAATACCGGTAGTAGATTTTGCTATTTCGGTATAGGTATTAAAAAATCCTGCTACCTCTGCCTGATCCATCCCTATAAAAGTACCTTTAATAGAATGGAACACATAAGACATGGTCCAGGATTCAATATAACAGTAATAGGATGCTACGGCAATGTTAGTAAAGATACCAAATACACCTATGTATTTCCAAACCCTTCCTTTTGCCATGGTGTCCAAAATGTAAGGTGTACTGTGGTTACCAAACCTTCCTCCAAAACGGCCTGTAGACCATTCTATAAAAAGCAGCGGTATACCCATTACTACAAAACATACCAGGTAAGGTATTATAAAGGCACCGCCCCCGTTTTGTACTGCCTGTACAGGAAATCTCAAAAAGTTACCTAATCCAACCGCATTACCTGCC
>CAMPIZ010000333.1 GCA_946886675.1 uncultured Flavobacterium sp. | reverse complement strand
GTGATGAGTATGTACCCACAACAATACCTACAAGCATTGCAAATATGAATCCTCGGATAGATTCACCTCCAAAGATGAACATAATAAGTAACACTAATATTACCGTTAATGATGTATTGATAGTTCTTGATAACGTAGTGTTGATAGACTGATTAACAATCTCGTTAAAGTTACCCCTTACTTTACCACCAAGGAATTCCCTCACCCTGTCGAATACAATTACAGTATCGTTAAGCGAGTATCCAATTACGGTAAGGATAGCAGCAATAAAGTGCTGATCCATTTCCATTTGGAAAGGCATGAATGAATACCCCACAGAATAGATACCAAGCACTATAATTACATCGTGTGCAACAGCGGCTACAGCACCTAAACTAAACTGCCATTTCCTGAAACTTATCATAAGGTAGAAGAACACAATTGTAAGCGATCCTATTACTGCCCAGTATGAATTTGTCTTAATATCTTTTGCAATAGTAGGGCCAACCTTTGAAGCCTGCATAATACCTACTGTTTTACCTTCATAAGTATTTACAAATTTCTCATAAGTAATATCAGCAGAAAGGTGCTTTTTCAGGGTTTCATAGAGAATCTGGTTTACTTCCTGGTCTACCTCTACTCCGGTTTCATCAACTTTATATTTTGTAGTGATCCTAAGCTGGTTATCATCACCAAATATTTTTGCATCCACATTACTGTCAAATGCATCGGTAAGCTCATTTTTAATCTGGGTTGCATCAACAGTATTTTCAAACCTTATCTGGAATGTACGTCCTCCTACGAAGTCAACACCCTGATCCAGCCCGAAAGTTGCAAAAGAAACGAAGCTACCTAAAATTAAAGCTCCTGAGATAAAGTAAGCAATCTTCTTTTTTGAAAGGAAATCAAAGTTGAAGTTTGTAAACCAGTTTTTAGTGATTTTTGTTGAGAATGTAAGGTTATGGTTCTTTCTTATACTCCAGTCAAGAAGCATTCTTGTTACAAATATTGCAGTAAATAATGAAGTACATATACCTATTAATAAAGTAGTAGCAAAACCTTTAACAGGGCCTGTACCAAAAATTAAAAGCACTAAACCGGTAAGGAAAGTTGTTACGTTAGCATCGGTTATGGATGACATCGCACCTTTCCAGCTGAATGCAGCCTTTATTGAATCTTCCAGGGTTTTGCCCAGTCGGAGTTCTTCTTTTGCCCTTTCATATATAATAATGTTAGCATCCACAGCAGTACCCATAGTTAATACGATACCAGCAATACCCGGTAAAGTAAGTACTGCACTAAGGCTCGCTAGTACACCAAATATTAAAAGAAGGTTAACTGCAAGCGCAATGTTTGCAAATAATCCTGACCTGCCATAGTAAAATATCATCCAAAGTGATACAAGTAATAAACCTACTATAGCTGAAGTAATACCATTATCGATAGCTTCCTGCCCTAATGACGGACCTACAACTTCTGACTGAATAATATCAGCAGATGCCGGAAGTTTACCTGCCCTTAATATGTTTGCTAAATCTTTTGTTTCAGAAACGCTGAAGTCACCACTAATCTGTGAATTACCTCCAGAAATAGCACCTCTGCTTACACCAGGTGCAGAGTAAACAACATTATCAAGTACAATAGCAATGCTCCTTTGTTCCTGATAAGCTTTACCTGTAAGCTGCTCCCATACTCTTGCACCTGTTCCGTCCATCTGCATTTCAACAGACGGCTGGCCAAGCTGATCAAAAGTATCAGTAGCATTTGTAATAACGCTTCCGCTAAGCGGCGCTACATTCTCCCTGTTTGCTTTTATAGCATAAAGCTCTACAACTCCCGGAGTTTTAGTACTTTCCTTACCCCATAAAAACCGAGCATATCTCAGGTCTCCCGCAAGTAAAGCGCGAACATCCTGCCTTTTAAGGTAGTCATTTACTTTAGCAGTATCTTTTGTAGAAGCCTGGCCTACAATTGGGCTGGCACTTCCTAAACCTATTGGCTTAAGTACATCAAATAATGGATTCTTACCTTCTACAGCTACAGAATCGGCTGCCTTATCTACAAGTAAAGAATCTATAGCCGAAACAGGTTTTTCCTCCGTTTTAACTTCAGCAGTTTCAGTTTTCTTTAATAGCTCATTAGCTGAAAAGAAAAACTCCTGAACTTCGGTTCCTTTGTATGCTTCCCAAAACTCAAGCTGAGCTGTACTCTGTAAAAGTTTTTTAACCCTGTCTATATCTTTTGCACCCGGAAGTTCTACAAGTATTCTACCGGATTCACCAAGCTTTTGCAGGTTTGGCTGAACAACGCCAAATTTATCAATACGTTCTGTTAGTACGCCAAATGCACTGTCAACAGCCTCATTAACCTTTCTTTTGATAACCACCTTAACCTCCTCATCGGTCATTTGTGTGTTTATCTCACCCTGTAGTGCCCTTGTAGCAAAAACATCCGGTGAAGAAAGCTTAACGGTACCTTTTGACTCATTTTCAAAAGCGATAAAAAATGCATCAAGGTAATCCTGGTTACCCTGCTGATTTTTTGCAGCAGTTTCCAGAGCCCTGTTAAAAACAGCATTTTCTGTATTGTTTGCTAAACCTTTAAGGATATCTTTTACAGATATCTGAAGGATAACGTTAATACCGCCTTCAAGGTCAAGGCCTTTATTAATTTGTTTGTCCCTTACCTCGTTGTAAGTATAACCAAGAAAAACCTCTTCTTTTCCAATTGAATCAAGGTAGGCAAGCTCTTTTTTGGAGTCACCGTTAGCGAATGACTTAGCATCATCTTCTATACCATTAGAAACAAATGTGAATGAAAGCTGATAAATACTTACTGCCGCTAAAATAATTGCGAAAAATTTAATGAGTCCTTTATTCTGCATTAGTACTAAAAATTAATTATCCATTTTTTAAAAACGAGCAAATATATAATTCTCTATAAGAT
>CAMPIZ010000332.1 GCA_946886675.1 uncultured Flavobacterium sp. | reverse complement strand
GTACGGTAACAGTGTAGGTAAGTTTTCCACTTGCTTCTTCCAAGCGTACGGTTTCTGCAAATACAGTATCCTTACCATTTATCACAAAGTATGATTCCCCAAGATATACTGAGTCATTTTCCTGTTTCCAGCGTTCGGTAAGTTCGCCTTCAGGGGTAACATTGCCCCATTCGCCAAGAAACCACTCTGCTTTTTCAAGTTGTGAATACGTTTTTGTTTCAGGTACTGCAGAAGCTTCTGTTTCTTTGGGTGTTTCTTTACAGGAAATAAGCAGGCTGCCCATAAGCACTGCCATAATAGTAATGTTTTGTTTCATGATAACTGATGTTTTATATCGCAAAGATGAGGTTTGGCAAAAAGCAAAAATTGTAAAAATGCGTCATCAGTCATCAAAGCTAAAATGCTTTACCATTTCAAGGTTTTCAGAAAAGTATTGCTTTGGGTTAAGCCCTGTAAAGTCCTTAAAGTCTTTTATAAAATGTGCCTGATCATAAAAACCGCCTTCATAGGCTACCGATGTAAAGCTTTTAAATTCTTTGTTCTCTATAAGCTGCAGTATGTTTTGAAAACGGATAATGCGTGCCAGTAGCTTAGGCGATATGCCTACTGCTGCCGTAAACCTGCGCTCCAGCTGGCGTTTACTTATCCTAAGTTCTTCGGCAAGCCTATCTATGCTAACATCGCCTATGGCCTTAAGCATAGCGTCTACACAATACTCTACCGGGGCATTATCTACTTTTAAGGCCTGCCTTTTTTGCAGCAGAAAGTTTTCCAGCAGTGCAATACGCTGTTCGTGTGTAGTGCAGGCTTGCATGTGCTGTTCCAGTTCTTCACCATCGCTGCCCCAAACCTGTTGCACTGTAAGGGTATTGCCTGTAAAAGTATCTACATCAAAATCTATAAAAGGCTGCAGCCCGGCAGGGTGAAAGCGTGCGCTGAAAATACCTATACGCCCTGTTGCCTGCAGTTCAAAATAAGTTTTAAGCTGGCCGTGTATAAAACTAAGCGGCTGTATGTGCCATTCGGTATCCGAGTCGAATTTCCTGAAACGATCACCAAAATTAAAGATAAGCTCTATACAGCCATCAGGAAAAATACGTTCTCTGCCGTGTGGGGCATCGGTATCTTTATTTTCGAGTGTCCAATAGAATTTAACCTGTTTTGCAAGCCTATTATCAGGTTGGTAAGTATTGTATTCCATGCCCCGAAAATAGGCAAAAAACCAATACTAAAAAGCCTCTGCACACATAGCCGCATTAATGGCAGCACCCGCCATAGTTCCCATTGCTACGGCAGCAGCTACAGAGCGCATGGGTGTAGTATTATCTCCCACTGCATAAACGCCTTCAACAGAGGTTTTCTGCATCATGTCTACAGCTATATAACCCTGCTCGTTTAGCAAACAGCCCAGTTTTTGTGGTAAATCACTATGCTGTTCCATGCCCGGCTTGTGATAGATTACGGACATGGCGTGTTCTGTTCCGTCCTGCAATACTATTTTTTCGACATAGCCTTTTGTATGCTTTATTTTTTTAATAGGGGTTTCAATAATTTGTATATCATTTTCATTGAGTTTTTTCCTTTCGTCCTCATTTAACTGTGCAGGGCCATTGGTATAGAGCGTAAGGTTTTTTGTCCATTGCAGTAACAGCATGGCATAATGCACCGCAGCATCGCCGTTGGCAATTATCCCTGTATTCTGTCCTTTTACCTCGTAGCCATGGCAATAGGGGCAGTGCAGTATAGAAATAGCCCAGCAGTCTTCAAAATTTTCTATATGAGGTAAAATATCTTTTACACCTGTGGCAAAAAGCAGCTTTTTTATAGTGTAAGTTTCACCTTTTTCGGTAACTATTTTAAAAAGCCCATTAATGCTTTGGGCAGTTATGGCTTTATCTGAAATAAAGGAAACAGTAGGGTAGGCCATAACCTCCTGCTTTGCCTGTGCTGCAATTTGTGCCGGTGTTTTACCATCGTTTGTAATAAAGTTATGCGAATGCGGTGTGTGCCTGTTACAGGGAAGGCCGCTGTCTATAATAAGTACTTTTCTTTGTGCCCTGCCAAGCGACATTGCAGCCGCAAGGCCGGAATAACTGCCTCCCGCAATTATAACTTCATAATCTGTGTGCATGATGATTTTGTTTTGATGTGATGATTGAACCCGTGATTGTTTGGCAAATGTAAATAAAATCCGTATTATTGCAACATAATTGCATTAAAATTATTGCAATAAATTTGCATTAAGATGAGAAGAAGAAATACACCCGCTAAAAATGCCATTTTAAACCTGCTTAAAGATGCCGGTACTGCACTTAGCCAGGACATGATAGAAGAGAAAGTAAAAGGAGAAATGGACAGGGTGACTATTTACCGTGTGCTTAACAGTTTTTGTGAAGATGGCATTACACACCGTATAGTAGCCGATAACGGTAAATATTACTTTGCCCTTTGCCTGAGTTGTAGTGATGACGCACACAGCCACGACCATTTTCATTTTCGATGCCTTACCTGCGAAACAGTAGAATGCCTTGATGAAGAAGTAACAGTAACCCTGCCTCAAGGTTATGTAATGCAAAACATAAACAGTTGGGTAACGGGATACTGTAAAAATTGCTCATAAAAAAGGTGCTTTATAAAGCACCTTTCAGATATTTTAAATCTTTTCGTAAACTGCTATATAAGAGGATCTGTCGGGATTATCTATATCCCATGAATAGAATGTTTCAAGAAAAATTTTCCCACCATTAATGGTTGCAGTAGTAATATGTCCCTGTTCTGTTAACCAGGGTGCATCATTAGTAAATATAATTTGATAGAAATTTTCTTCAATAATTTCTCTTTCAAAATAAAAGTCCCTGTCAGGAAAAGCATTTTGGCAAAATTCTTCGTGGGCAACTCCCGATTCGTTTTCATAAAAGGTAATTTTT
>CAMPIZ010000331.1 GCA_946886675.1 uncultured Flavobacterium sp. | reverse complement strand
AGGTAATGCCGTTACCGCCAAAACCCAATGCAAAATAACTGTTGGGCAGCTTTTTATATGGCCCTATGTAAGGCAGGCCGTCTTTTGTAGCACCAAACGTACCTGTCCAGCTAAACTCCGGGATAAAGTCAAGGTTTGGAAAAAGCTTATTTATATCTCTTGTAAGCTGTTTTGTTTTTTTATCGATAAGCTTGTCCCTTTTTACCGGATCGCTAAAATCTTCGTCCCTTCCACCTACCAGTATCCTGTTATCGGGTGTTGTCCTAACATATAAATAAGGATCGGCTGTATTCCATATCAGTACCTCATCTTTCCAAAAAGGCCTTTCGTTATATTGTTCACTTACCACCGCATAAGTAGAAAGCAGATCTACAATATCCTTATCAATAAAATCTACAACCTCATAACCTGTGGCATATACCAGCTTTTTAGCTTTTATGGTATGGCCGGTTTCCGTTTTAAGTACTACCCCACTCTCACTGTGCTTAATATCAGAGACCGTTGTACGGTCAAAAATATTCAGGTCTTCACCTTTGTTATGCTGCTGCAGCAGGCAGTGGGTAAACATATAGGCATTTACTTCGGCTCCCTGTTCGGAAAGAATAGCACCATGTGAATCAAAACCATATTCCTTTTTTACCTCCTGCGGAGTAAGCCATTTTACTTTAAAGCCCGCTTCCTTACGGGCTTCATATTCTTTTTTAAGCCAGCTTACATCTTTTTTGTAAGCTGCATAATAAAGGCTCTGTTTTTTATTAAAGCCATGATGCATTTTAAAATCCTTTACAATCTCACCTATGGAATCTATAGCATCACTGCAAAGTTTATATGCCCTTTGTGCCTTTTCTTTACCTATCATCTCTATGAGGCGGTAGAGAGGTGTGTCTATTTCATACTGCAGCAGCGATGTGCTTGCACTGGTACTGCCCAGTCCTATGGTTCTGGCATCTATAGTGGTACACTTTATACCTGCTTTTACAAGATAATATCTTACCAATGCTCCCGATATACCCGCCCCCATAATGGCAACATCAGTTTCCACGTCGTGGTCGAGTTTGGGAAAGGTAAACGGAAGTCCGTTTTTTATAAGCCAGAAGGGATAACCTGCTTTTAGTGTCATAATATTGTATATTAGCCTTTTACTTACAAAACTACCTTTTTTACATCATTGTAAATTACAGGTTAGGCAAATTATAGGATATATTTAACTCTTGTTAAATGCATTTATAAATGGCTAAAAAATCATAGTTTTGCATAACAATAAAACACAGCATGATAAATCCTTCGGCAAGCGGCTGGATAGATAAATTTTTTTCCAGGCTTAAAAGCAGGCTGTATGAAAACCAGGACTCCCGCGGATTTTATTTATCCGTAAGGGAAACAGGTTTTATATATGGGCATGTAGTTTCTTTTAACGATCTGGATGCTACCGAAACGCAGGGATGGACTACGGAAGAAACCACAAAAGCTGCATTGCTTAATACACTCTACGGACTTTACAGGCTGGTTGAAAAAAACGAAGATAAAAATGTGTTTATAACAAGGGCTATAGCTTTTTATAAACAAATGACCCCCGAAGGCTTTAACCTTTTTAAAAAAGTGCTGCCAGCCAGCAGCCCCAGCCAGCAGCTTGAAGAAATACTGGACGAAAGAATACGCACTAATGATAATATTATAAGCCGTAATTTTTCGCATATACTTACCAATGCACTGCTTTTTATGGATGTTCTGGCTTTTCGCCAGTATCTTGATAATAATGAGCTTCCAGAAAAATACCTTCGCAAGCTCGAAGAAACCGTTATGGGCATTGTTGCGATAGCGCTTAACTCAAAAGAGGAGAAATCGCACTATGACGGGCTACTTATAAAATTATTTGAATCGTCTACACGCTACACAAAACTAAGCAAGATAAATAACGGCAATGTTACCATGCCCGACCTGAGTTTTGTAACATCATATCTGGAAAAAAACTACCTGCTGGATATGGCAGGAATGGCCGTGTGGAGCGATGGTGCAGAAGAACAGACGGAAACACAGTTTTTGTACCGCCTTGCTTCGCTGCTGGAAATAGATAATGCCACAGCACACGAAAGCATAGACTCCTTTCATAACTTTATAGAAACCTATAAACATGAGATAGCCTATTTTCGCTATTCTAATCCTATAAAGCATTTTTATGGTAATGCGGCACAAACAGTTATCCTGCTTATTAAGCGTAATAAGAACAGACTTATAAAAGAGATTTCCAACAACGGCGAGCTTATGCTGCTGCTCACGCATTCCACCCACCGCAGCCTTGACGAAAAAGAAAAGAAAAAGGTAAAAAAGCAATTGCTGGAAATTTGCAAAACTGTACCATCACTTACCATTTTCCTACTGCCTGGTGGAAGCCTTTTATTGCCGCTGCTCATAAAGTTTATACCTAAACTGCTGCCAAGCGTTTTTAACGAAAACCTTGATAATGAGTAACTAGAAAAGAAAAGCCCGAAAGCTATGCTCCCGGGCCGTTTCAAATCACACCTTTATAATTGTAAGTTAACTAAAAATCAAATATCTCTTGTCCTGTAGTCCTTATATTCGTAATACTGCCTTATCGTCATAATGCCTTTGTGGGCACTTCTTCTTTTTATGCTCACAACAACAAGCGCTGTTATTATTATGCCTACGCATGACATTAAAAAGATGAACAGTGTATCTAAAAGATAATTGCTGAAAGTAGAATTATCAAAATTAAAATCATTCAGGATAAGGTAACCACCCAGGAGCAGCCCAAATATAAATAATAAAAAGTATAGTAGCTTCATAATATGTTTGTTTAAGTGTTTGAATCAGTAAGATTGGGAAGTGCAATTTCTAAATTTATAGCTTTAGTTCCCAGTACTTTGTGAGTAAATAACTTTTAATTAAGCTATTTTTAGCAGGCTAAAAC